>JAAKFT010000001.1 GCA_011064935.1 Chlamydiota bacterium
CAATCTCCTCATGTTCGTCGTAGTCACAATCTTTGTCAGCCAAAAGTTCTCGCCACTGTTCTCCCCTCTTCTGATGGGTCATAAACCGCTTCACCTCTTGATCCGAGGGAAAGACCGACGTGGTGGCTCCCAGCTCAGCGCCCATATTGGCAATCACAAGTCGATCCATCGCCGAGAGCGCATCCACACCAGGTCCGTAGTATTCCACAATTTTTCCCACGCCGCCCGAAACATCATGACGACGGAGCATCTCTAAGATCACATCTTTCGCGCTCACCCACTTGGGTAGCTTGCCAACTAACTTGACCCCCCAGACCTTCGGCATCTTCACATGAAATGGTTCTCCCGCCATTGCTAGCGCCACCTCCAGCCCTCCAGCCCCAATGGCAAGCATACCCAAGGCTCCTCCAGAGCAGGTGTGGCTATCTGACCCTAGCATCGTCTTTCCCGGTACGCCAAATCGCTCCATGTGGACCGGATGACTCACCCCATTTCCGGGCCGGCTATACCAGATTCCAAACTTTTGGCAGGCACTTCTCAAGAAGAGATGATCTTCCGCATTTTTGAAATCATCCTGCAAGATATTGTGATCGACATATTGAACGGAGATCTCTGTCTGTACCCGGTCAAGACCCATCGCCTCCAGTTCCAACATCACCATCGTGCCGGTAGCATCTTGCATCAACGTCTGATCGATCTTAAGACCAATCTCTTGACCGATAACCATCTCCCCTTCTACGAGGTGTGCAGCAATCAACTTTTGCGTGATATTTTGACCCATCTTTCCTCCGTTATGTATATGAGGGAAAAAAGTATCAGAAAGAAGGGCGGGGTTCCACTCTTTTCTGGAATGGGTCAGGGATAAGATGAGAAACCGTTGATGAACGCAGATCTACGCAGATGGATACAGATAATGGAAACCATTTGTTGCACCGCTCCCGCGGCGCATTTTTTTATTATCTCGTAACCCCGCGTTCCGCTTCGCTTCACACGGGGCTGGGAAGAGTATGATCGCTGCCGCGATCGGTTGCGGCGCTCAAGAACTCTTTGGCAACAAAGCACGGCAGCCCTCCTTTGATTTCTTATCTGTCGGAAGTTATAGTTGATTGTAACCACACTCTCCAGCTTCCTATCTCCAACATTCTTGAAGGGAAATTCTCTCAGAAGGATCGCGGAAGCGATCACACTCTCAATAGCCCCGCGTGAAGCGAAGCGGAACGTGGGGATAAGGATGAAAAAATGAATGGCGCCGCGGAAGTGGCGCAACAGAGTTGAACTTATGAAAGGCAAACAGTGGACCCTAGCACCTCTTCTAGCATGGCTTGAGAGATAGGGCCAGGACGCAAGATCGTAGGCTTTTCTGAGGTCAGAGAGAGGATGGTCGAAGGAGTGCCCACAGAAGCGGGTCCACCGTCTAGGAGAGCGGCTATTTTCCCCTCTAGAGCCCGCAAGACCTCCTCTGGAGAGGCTAAGCTAGGCTGGCCCGAGAGATTGGCCGACGTGGCCATGATCGGCTCCCCCACAGCCTCTATCAAAGCGAGAGCCACAGGGTGGGCAGGCATACGAATCCCCATGGTTGAACCATCTCCTCTGGGCAGGATGATCGCCAGGGGGCCAGGCAGAAAGGCTTCTGCGAGGGGATGCAAGAGCTTTGGGGCATTGATATCGAGGGATAAGAGCATGTCGAGAGAGGAGATGTGGGCCATGAGTGGTTTGTTGGTCGGCCGGTTCTTGATGCGGAAAATTTCCTCCATTGCTTGAGGACATGAGAGAAGAGCACCAAGACCATAAACAGTCTCAGTTGGAAAGGCGATTACCTCTCCCCTTTTGAGAAGATCGGTAGCCTTTTGTATCGATGAGAGATCATTCGTTAGCTTCTGAGTCATGTATATCATTTGCAGTTACGGGTGCCATATCAAAAAATGACATGCCGGCTTCATCGCGTCCTTCGTCTTCTGAAACAACAACACGCTTACCCTCTTTAAAAAAACGCCTTGAGGTCAAAAGGAGACTCAGGTGGTGGTTCATCGCAGCTTGGGATCCAATGAAGGGTAGCGTCAGCACTCCCATCAGAAACATTAATTCGCAACCTCGTCGGAACCCATGCGATGATAGAAGAAGCGCTTGTGGGATCACTATTGGTGTTGGTGATGTTATAAGATGCATAAATATCCATATTTACCCCCCCCTCTTTTTGTGTCAAATCAACAAAATAGGTTTCACGAAGAGAGCCCAGCTTGGCCGGAGCACACACTCTCCCTAATCCTGGATTGTCATATCTATCAGACAGAATAAAATTTACATCCTTGGTAGGCGTCTGAGTAGTTAAACCCTTGATTCTATCAGCCAACGCTTTATCCCCCTTCGCTAGCCTCAGGATCTCCCCTTTAATTTGCGAAGCTTCAATTTTCTCTCCGTTCACAAACACTACCTGGCGATCCTGATCTCGCTCAAATTGCTTAAGTTGTACCTCCTGCTCGCCTACTTTGGCATAGTAATTAGTCGCAAATCGTGGAAGTCGCGCTTCCCATATTCCCCTTCCTTCAAGCTCTAGCAAACGAGCAAACTCGACGACATCGGCCGCTTCATTGGGGAGCTTACCTAGACTATCTTGATAGGGTTTTCTTTCGAAAGCGCTTTCTTTAAATCCACAGGATTGACCTTTGACTGTGAGTCGGTAGTCTCGAATCTGTTTTTTTTGATCGCCTGAAAGCCCTTGCAGATGCTTTAAGACTTCCGTTAGCAATGCGTGACGGCCCCCATTCATTCTCAGCCCTTTAGCCGCAATACCTGGGAAATGAATTAAGGCCTCAAAATCTTTGAGTTTGATCAGATCATCTTCCTCTCCTGTGCGGAGCAGATGAAGATAGTGGGTAAGGGCAAGGATAACCATCGCGCGATCAACGGCGTCCTTACACTGACTGTGATAGATATCAGCGTCGAGAGCGAGGATAAAATACTCTTCCAGATAGATATAGGTTAAAATCTGATAGATTTTTCGTTCAGCGATCGTTAGTTCACCTTTAGAACCGAAAAAATTAGTGTGAACATCCCGCACGACTTCTTTGATTTCAGCCACTTCAGTATGCGGAAAACAGTCCGGGAGTGTAATTTGACCAGCTGCGTCAAAAATATGGTCGAGGAATTGTTTTTGGAAAACACCGGTTGCTACTATCTCGCTTCCATATTCTTCAGCCTGATTGAAGAAATCACCGTCCATGGGAAAGCCAAAAACAAAGAAGTTCTCGCGATATTGTTTTTCTAGTTCAAACATCTTGTTTAAACGAGCGCTCTCATCGCCCTTTCCGGGAGATTTAGATGCAGGGTTCTGATGTTGGAAAGAGACCACTCGCTTGCCAGTTCTCTTGCAGTAATCCAAGAAGAGGCGCATAAAGGGAATCACTTTTGGCTCCGTGCGGGCAGCCTCCTCGGTTGGAGTGCCAAATCTAAGGCATTGAATAGATTTCTCTCTTCCACCGACATCATAAGTGGCGGCCCAGAGATGCTGGGCAAGGTTGTTGGTTTTCAGTGGGTTAAAATCAAAGTTAAGATGACCTCTAGCCTGATTAAGGGATGCAAAGAAGGCGCCGCCCTGGCTCTTGTCGAATGAGGGAACTGCCTTTAAAGCATAGGTGTGGAGAGAGACCGTGAAACTAAAATAGGCAAGCTGTTGCAAAAACTGAGCTAACGGTCCGCCCTGTCTGTATTCTTCGGATAGATACGCTTTTTCAAGATGATCGATAAAACAGGTGTACATTTGCGAATGCTGCACGCCGACATATTCGTCAGGAGGTCCTTTGTACAATGCGAGAAGCAAGTGGAGAGCACACAAAAGATGCTTTCCTAACAGATTTCCATACTTTTCCTCCAGCCTTAAACGGTTCCTCAAGGTATAGATTTTCTGTTCAAGGCCAGGCAGCACTGGTTGACGATAAGCTTCGAGGAGTTTGTCAATGACGCCGACGAGAATAAGAAAATGAGCTCGATTTTGGATCAGACCGGGCGCTGTTAGCGATGTCGATGGCATAGCGTCGTGCGCCGGTTGCCATATGTCATGAATTGAAATCTCAAGGGTGCCGCCGGTAGATAGAGCCTCATTTGGAAATTCCATGAGGGATGTCGCAGGGGTCGTTCCTCCTCCGGCAGCAGCAGCCGCACTGCTCGAAGAAGAGCTGCTTGAAGAGGATCTGGGTAAGGGTGCAGCCGCCGCCGAGGAGCCTCGAGGCTTAGTAGACGACTCACTTTCGGAGGAGGAGCTTGAGGAAGGGGCGTCTCTCACCTCATCGCGAGGAGGCTCTTCCTCTTCCCTAGTAGAGAGGGGCCGATTTGAGACTTTTCTCCCATCCAGAGACCCTGCGGGCTCTTCCTCAGAGGCTTCAGGTTGTGCAGAAGGTGGCTTTTTGCTTCGGCAGCAGTAGCTGAGGGCTAGAGCGCAGAAGGTAAGGAGACTCGCTCCTCCAACCCCACAGGCGACATAGAATGCCAGGGAACCTACTGGAAAGGCAAAGGCCATAGCCAAAGCCGCTACCACTACGAAAATCGCAGATACGATCAGACCTACCCTTCTAGCAATCTCTCCAACAGAGGGGGCGCGAGAGACCGGAGAGGAAGGAGGAGGCCCGCTTCTACTTACTGAACCAGCTGAATCAGACATATTATATTTCTAATTATGAGTAATTTATTTAGTATTATTTTAACATAAACCATTGTAAATTAGCACATTAAAATATTTAATATAATAAAAGCGGTTCAGGTAAGCGGAGATGGGAGACACTGAGCCGCCTGGATGAGGATCAAGGAGAGATAATTGGCGGCGCTCCCCCGAGTCCTCTTGAACGGCGAGAAGCTCTCTCTTATGAAAATAAGGTTGTCGTGGCAAGGACCTGTTCGGTGAGCAGCAGCAGGCCCTTCTTAAAGGCGGCTGCCGCCTCCTCATACTCTTCTTCTTCCCCGGCCCTCTCTCTAGCCCTTTCTAACTGCTGGTACCTCACGCTGGTCGTGGAGTGGCTTTTGAGAGCTTCCTGCCAAGTGTTATCGGTTGTCAACCTGTTTGCATATTCCTCTCTGTTGGCTAGTCGTGCCCCCACAACCTTGGCCGCTTCATCCAAATCTCGTGGAGAGACGCCGCTGCATCCAAAATAGAGCATGCTATCGAGCATAATTGGTAACTTGAGCCTTTCCTTCAGCATAATGGGATAGGCTAAATAGACCTCAATTTCGTCGACCAAACGTAGTGTTTTCATCTTAGCCTGAGCTATCTCTGCTAACATTTCTAGCGCCCAGCTTCCACGGCCCAATAAGCGGGCAAGTTCCCCTAAATTTGCTTTGCTCTCAGAGATCTGGTGGTTAAGGTCTAGATAGAGTAGCGATAGAGCCATTCTATCGCCGCAGGTTCTGTCAGCTTCATTTATACAGCTGAGAAAGACCTCTCGAAAACCTGCATCACTGTTGGCTTTTTCCATGCTCTGCACAATAAACTTAGCTAACTCCTGGCGTTTTGAGCTGTCCTCTCTAAAGTCACCGATACTACTAAGTCGAGAGAGCCAGGTTTGCAGCTCGTCCCTCTTTTCAAGCAATACGTCTAGTTCTATCACTTCGGCACTAGCGATGGCGCAGAGGGCTTGGACTAGCTCTTCAACTGAACGTTCATCACGCTCTCGGCCTTCGTAGATTAATGCATAAAATCTTGGTCCAGAATAGCCCTCAGTGCCAACAGCTTCGTGCAACCTTGTTAACACACTTTGTGAAAGAGGATTACCTTCAGAAGAGACGTCGCAGTTATAACTCAATGTTAATATTTCATTGGGCAACGAGGTGAGCTGGTTGTTACTCAGGTCTAATGTAGTAAGAGCGGTCAACCGGCCAATACTTTCGGGCAGTGCGGAAAGCCTGTTGTGCTTCAGATATAATTTAATAAGAGCGGCCAACTGGCCGAAGCTTTCAGGCAGTGCGGAGAGCTCGTTGTTGTTCAGGAATAATGTAGTAAGAGCAATCAACTGGTCGAAGCTTTCAGGCAGTGTGGAGAGCTGGTTGTTACCCAGATCTAATTCAGTAAGTGCGATCAGCTGGCCAATACATTCAGGCAGTGTGGAGAACTGGTTGCAACACAGGTCTAATTCAGTAAGTGCGGTCAACCGGCCGAAGCTTTCAGGCAGAGCGGAAAGCTGGTTGCTTTTCAGCTCTAGTTCAGTAAGTGCGGTCAGCTGGCCGAAGCTGTTGGGCAGTGCGGAAAGCCGGTTGAAAATCAGGTTTAATTTAGTAAGAGCGGTTAACTGGCCGAAGCTTTCAGGCAGAGCGGAAAGCCGGTTGAAACTCAGGTCTAATTTAGTAAGAGCGGTTAACTGGCCGAAGCTTTCAGGCAGAGCGGAAAGCCGGTTGAAACTCAGGTCTAATTTAGTAAGAGCGGTCAACTGGCCGAAGCTTTCAGGCAGTGCGGAAAGCTGGTTGCTTCTCAGCTCTAGTTCAGTAAGTGCGGTCAACTGGCAGATGCATTCAGGCAATGTGGTTAAGCCAGTACCAGAGAGGTGCAAATAGTTCGATTCAGTTATATAACATTCCATGAATCGCCTGCGGATGTTTGCTTTCCACCATCTTGATAGAGAGGTGGTTCCTAACCAATGTGAGATCTCCTTCTGAAATGCCACTTCAGCTGGTGGCCGTTTTCGGCGGCAGGAATTGATAGCAAGAGCGCAGAAGGCGAGAAGACTCGCTCCCCCAACTCCACAGGCGACATAGAATGCCAGGGAGCCTACTGGGAAGGCAAAGGCCATAGCCAAAGCTGCGACCACCACAAAAATAGCGGATACGATCAGGCCTACCCTTAGAGCGACCTCCCCGCAGCAGGAAGGGGCGAGAAGATCAGAACGCTCTGGATGATGTTTTCCGCTAATTACGGGGTCAGCCATATCTTTAAGAGTGAATTAATAAATAAAACTATTTTAACATACGTCACTATAGATAAGTGCATTAAAATATCTTATTTAACAAAATCGCCTCCTGGGGTACATTCAATAATATTTACTACACAAATCTCTCGGAGGATTTTATATGAACGCACAGAGTTGTTCAACAGAATGTTATGGAGGCCTAGATAAGGCAGGCAGATTTGCAGGCCATTTTCTACTATTCGTGATTCGCCTTTACTGGGGCGCCCTCTTTATTAAGGTGGGAATTATGCAGTTATCTCAGCTAGGCAACACGGCTGGAATGTTCTCAAATATCGGTATCCCGTTCCCATACATAGCAGTGATCATCGTGGCTATCTTTGAGATAGTAGGTGGGGTCTCCTGGATACTCGGACTCTTCTCAAGGCTCTTGTCGATTCCGCTGATTATCATCCTAATCGTGGCCTATTTCACAACCCATATTGACGTGCTAACCAGCGTATTGTTTACCTATGTGCCGTTCCTCTTCTTATATACGGCGCTAGTGATCTTCTGCTTTGGCCCAGGAAAAATCTCTCTGGACTATCTGATTTGCCGCAAATCGGGCAAATAGTCAGATTCATTCGCATCTGTTTGGGAGTGGCTCCATTCTTCGCGGTGGAGCTACTTTGTGTTTAGTGTCAAATCCAGGCTTTAACAAAATCGCCTTCTAGGGTACATTCAACTAATATTTACTACACAAATCTTTCGGAGGATTTTATATGAGCGCACAGAGTTGTTCAACAGAGTGCAATAGAGGGCTAGGCAAGGTAGGCCACTTTTTAGGCCATTTTCTACTATTCGCGATTCGCCTCTACTGGGGATCCCTCTTTATTAAGGCGGGAATTATGAAGTTTTCTCAGCTAGGCAATATGGCTGAAATGTTCTCAAATGTCAGTATCCCTTTCCCCTACGTCGCAGTGATCATCGTGGCGATCTTTGAGATAGTAGGTGGGGTCTCCTGGATACTCGGGCTTTTCTCGAGGCTCTTTTCGATTCCGCTGATTATCCTCCTAGTCGTAGCCTATTTCACGGCTCATATCGACGCGTTAACCAGCATATTCACCAACCCATCGTTATTTACCTCGGATGTGCCGTTCCTCTTCTTGTATACGGCACTGGTGATCTTCTGCTTTGGCCCAGGAAAAATCTCTCTGGACTATCTGATTTGCCGCAAGTCGCCTAAATAATCAGACATGCATCTTTTTGGGAGTGGCTCCATTCTTTGCGGGTGGAGTCACTTTGTTTTTGGCTGGATTGATCAACTTGAAGGAATCGATAAACTTGGTGTAATCCTTGCTCGCAGCGTCTTCGTCTTTGTAAACACTGAACACCTGGTAAAGGGTGTTGTAGACTACGATCAATCTCCCCTGAAAATAGACTTCGTCACTTTTGACGAGAAACTCTAGAGCTTTGAATCCATCAACTTCGGTCATCTGCATGCTTTGCACTTGAGAGCCTGGCAGCGCCGACAACATGCCTCCAAAACCATCCTGAAGATTAACCTCGGGTTTTGACATATCCACGACTGAGGGATAGTTCCAGACAGAAATCACATAAACAACTGATTCACTGGGTTCGCTGAGAAAGGTATCATATCCGATTGAAAGGTCGGACTGAGGAATATCGATCTTCTGTTCCAGGTGGTCTGGAGTAGTGGGAAGTTCAACGGAAAATCCACTCTCTGTAGAAGTAAACGTCTTCCATCCCTTCTGATTCTCCGCACCGTTGAGAGAGGTTGTGAGGACCAAAATGGAGGCCGCAGCACTTAGTAATAGCTTGGTGAAATTAGAGCGCATAGTAATGCCTTTAGTTAACTTTCTTCGTTAATTACATTTTATAATTATTTCTTGTTTAGCGCTAACTATTTTGTTTAAAACAATAAACTAAAAGCTTAAAAGCTTATATTCAGAAGGTTGCAGGCTATTACTTGAAGTTATTGAAAATTTGATGTATGCTTTTCTTGAACAGTAGAAAAAGTGGTTAAAGTGGTTAAAAGCGAGATAGTTGGGATTATCCCTGCTCGATATAACAGTTCTCGGTTTCCGGGAAAGATGCTTCGCGACATACTCGGAAAGTCTCTTATTAGAAGGAGTTACGAGAACGCCTGTCGCGCCAAGCTTTTTGACGAGGTGATCGTTGCGACCGATGACAGCCGCATCTACGACCATGTGGTTGAATTTGGGGGAAGGGCGGTTATGAGCTCGTCTGAGTGTCGCAGCGGAACCGATCGAGTGGCAGAGGTGGTGCGAGTCTATGGCGTCGAAGCCGATATCGTGGTCAACATCCAGGGAGATGAGCCCTGCCTGCAGCCTGAGGTAATTCGGAAGCTTGTCGAAACATTGCAAGCTAATGAGAGCGCGGTGATAACGACACCGGTAGCCAGAATTGATGAGGGTAGAGATATTTTTGATCCTTCGGTAGTAAAGTGTGTCTTTGACAGCACTGGGAAAGCCCTTTACTTTAGCCGTTCACCGATCCCCTTCCCAGGGAAAAACGACGAGACAACAGGCTATTTCCGCCATCTGGGGGTTTACTGTTTTAGAAGAGAGTTTCTGCTTAAAGTTGCAGAACTTGCGGAGACACCTCTGCAGAAGCGCGAAGATCTTGAGCAGTTGAAAGTATTAGAAAGTGGTTATCCGATCCATGTTTGTATTGTCGAAGATAGTGCGATAGGGGTCGATACGGTAGAAGATTTAAAGAGAGTTGAAGAGAGATTATGCCTAGAAAATACATCTTTATCACAGGGGGTGTCGTCTCTTCGTTAGGGAAGGGATTGATGCTCGCTTCCATAGCCCTGCTTCTGGAGAAAAAAGGGTTTAAGATTGCTATGCTGAAACTGGATCCCTATCTCAATGTGGATCCAGGGACAATGAATCCTTTTGAGCATGGTGAGGTCTATGTAACGGACGACGGTATTGAGACCGATCTTGACCTCGGCCACTACTACCGCTACACCCACGCCCCGCTATCGAGAGCTTCAACGGCCACATCGGGTCAGGTCTATGACACCGTGATCAAGCAGGAGAGGCGCGGAGATTATCTAGGCAAGACGGTTCAAGTGATCCCGCACATCACCGAAGAGATCAAAAAACGGATCGTTCATTGTGGCGATCAGGCCGATGCCGAGGTGGTGTTGATTGAGATTGGAGGAACGGTCGGGGATATCGAATCGCTCCCCTTTCTAGAAGCAATCCGCCAATTTCGCTATGAGCGCCCCAATGACTGCCTCAATCTCCATCTCACCTATGTCCCCTATCTGAAAGCAGCTGGCGAGGTGAAGACCAAGCCGACGCAACATTCGGTGCAAACTCTCCGCAGCATTGGCATTATTCCGGATATGATTCTCTGTCGATCAGAAAGCGCTCTCGAACTACCGCTGAAAAAGAAGATTAGCCTCTTTTGTAATGTGCCCACCGACTGTGTCTTTGATGCGGTCGACGTGGAGACTTCGATCTACGAGGTGCCGCTCAAAATGCAGGCCCAGGGTATCGATAACCAGATCTGCGAAAAACTCGGCCTCGAAAAGCGTGTGGCGGACCTTTCGGAGTGGAAAAAGATCATCGAAAAGATCAAAAACCCCAAAGGGAGCGTCACGATCGGAATTGTGGGCAAGTACCTTCAGCACAAAGATGCCTACAAGTCTGTCTTTGAAGCGCTCACCCATGGGGCTGTGGCCGAAGGGTATACTCTGAACCTCAAAACCATCGAATCAGACAAGATCACCTCGGAAAAATGCCTTGAAGGGTGTGACGGCTTCCTCATTCCAGGAGGATTTGGAGAGCGGGGCTGGGAAGGGAAGATTTTAGCAGCGCGCTACTGCCGAGAGAACAAAATCCCCTTCTTTGGCATATGCCTTGGATTACAGGTGCTCATTGTTGAATTTGCCCGGAATGTCTTAGGACTCACCGAAGCCAATTCAACCGAGATTGAGTCTCAGACAAACGCACCAGTCATCTCGCTGCTCAGCGAACAGGAAGATGTCGAGGATCTCGGTGGGACGATGCGGCTCGGCGCCTACCCCTGCCTACTAAAAGAAGGGTCCAGGGTACATCAAGCCTACGGAACAACGACAATCTCTGAACGCCACCGTCATCGCTACGAGATCAACAATAAATACAAAAAACTGGCAGAGGAGAAGGGGGTTACTTTTTCTGGGGTATTAGAGAACGGCAATCTCTGTGAAATTGCAGAGATAGATGACCACCCCTGGATGATCGGTGTTCAATTTCATCCGGAGTTTAAATCTCGGCCTGTAGAACCCCATCCTCTCTTTCACCAATTCATAACGGCGGCAATAGATGGGAAGAATAGCTAGTATAGATTACGGGTTGAAGCGGATTGGCTTAGCCGTTTCGGATGAAGGCAAGATCATTGCCTCTTCGCAAAAAATGGTCTTGGCTGAGAGGAGCTCGGCGCTGACTATCAAGCGGGTGCTTGAAGCCCTCTCCTCCTTCGAGTTGGAAATGATTGTCGTGGGGCTCCCGCTCCACTTGAATGGGAAAACAGGGTTTTTAGCTGACGAAGTTCACAACTTTGTTGGGCTGCTCGAAAAAGTGGCCCCCTGTCCCGTCATCACTTTCGACGAGAGATTCTCTACGGCTCAAGCTGAGAGAACGCTGCGCGAAGGCAACATGAGCCGAAAGAAACGGTCCAAGGTGATCGACTCACTCTCGGCCGTAATTGTGTTGCAGAATTACCTTGATTCCATCTCAGAAAAGAGCTATTTCTGACCTCTGAAAATATAAGGAATTTAGCTATGGCAACACCTACTGAATTGAACGGTGCAGTTAACCCCCTTTCTGAGGAGACCTACGGTGTCAAAGTCACTGACCCCTGCATCTTGGTGATCTTTGGAGCTACCGGTGATCTCACAGCCCGCAAGCTCTTTCCAGCTCTCTACAATCTCAAACTTGACGGACAGCTTCCTTCTCACTTTGGATGCGTAGGATTTGCCCGTCGACCCAAAAGCCACGACGACTTCCGCGGAGAGATGCGTGAAGGGGTGAATAATTTTTCCCGCGTGAAACCGGTTGACGAGAACATCTGGAAGAGTTTTAGCGATCAGATCTTCTATCACCAATCCAATTTTGATGACGACAAGGGCTACGAAGCGCTAAAGGCATTTCTGAAAGAGCTCGACCAAAAACTCGGCACAAAAGGCAATCGCGTTTTCTATCTCTCCACGCCCCCGAAATTCTTCCCCACGATTATCGAAAAGCTAGGGCAGCACGGCTTGATCTACAAGAAAGGGAAAGAGTGGTCTCGTGTCATCATCGAAAAACCTTTTGGCCACGACTACAGCTCAGCCATCGACTTGCAGCGCTTTGTGCGCGGCCATCTCGCCGAGGATCAGATCTATCGCATCGACCACTATCTCGGGAAAGAGACCGTGCAAAACCTCTTGGTCTTCCGTTTTGCCAATGCGATCTTCGAATCCTTCTGGAACAACCACTACATCGACCATGTACAGATCACCGTCGGGGAAGAGATTGGGATCGGTAGACGGGGCGCCTTTTTTGAAGAGGCGGGCATCCTGCGCGACGTGGTGCAGAACCACATGATGCAGCTTTTAGCACTGGTAGCGATGGAGCCGCCCACCAACCTCTCTGCCGATGCGATTCGCGATGAAAAGGTTAAAGTATTACAAGCTCTCAGACCGGTCGATATGGCCAACTTTTCCAACTACGTGGTCAGAGGCCAGTACGCCCCCGGCTTTATCGAGGGGGAAAATGTCATTGGTTATCGAGAAGAGCAGAACGTCAGCCCGGCCTCATCGATCGAAACCTACGCCGCCTTCCAGCTCTTTATCGACAACTGGCGATGGGCAGGAGTCCCTTTCTATCTCCGTGCCGGCAAAAGACTGCCCAAAAGAGCGACTGAGATCGCCATTGTCTTCAAAGAGGTGCCAGGCATTCTCTTCTCACAAACTAGCAAGAGCAATGTTCTCGCCATCAGAATTCAACCCAACGAGGGTATTTCTCTCAAGATCAACAGCAAAGTTCCCGGCACCGGCAGCCCTATTCAGCCGGTGAAGATGGACTTTAGCTATAGCTCCTACTTTGGCTTAGCTCCACCCGAAGCATACGAGCGACTCATCTGTGACTGCATGCTCGGCGACGGCACACTCTTTGCCCGCGGTGACGAAGTGCTCGCCTCCTGGAAGCTCTTCACCCCTATCCTTGACCGGTGGAATGAGGGCGCCCCGGGCGATTTCCCTAATTACCCATCCGGCACATGGGGCCCCAAAGCTGCCGATGAGATGCTAGCCCGCGATGAGCGTGCCTGGAGATTGATCTGATGGCTGCCGAGCAAAGACAGATTCAACTCATCAACCTCGACCAAGAGCTCGCCACACTTTGGGACAAAGAACAGGGACAAAACAGGACACGAGCCTGTCTCTTTAATCTGGTTATCTATACCCAGAAAGCCCATCGCGATCAGTTTTACAAGGAGCTGATCAAATCTGTCATCAGCAAATACCCCTGTCGCGTTATCTGGATCACCAGCGACGACACCGCCAAGGAACCCTATCTCCGCTCCAGCGTCGCATCAGAAACGATCGGAGAAGGATCCCAACAGATCTTCTGCGAGATTATCCACATCGAAGTGGCAGGCAAACTCAGCGAGCGCGTGCCCTATATTATTCTTCCTCAGATTGTGCCAGACCTCCCCGTCTATCTTCTCTGGACTCAGGATCCCGCAACTGAAAATGCCATACTTCCTGCCCTTGAGCCTTTCGCCTACCGGATTATCTTTGACTCCGAGGCTTCCGTCGATCTGCAGGAGTTTAGCCACTCCGTTCTCAGTCTAATCAACCGATTTCACTGCGAAGTCGGCGACCTGAACTGGACCGCGCTATCGGGCTGGAGAAAGACTGTCAGCTCAGTTTTCGATACTCCAAAAATGCTCGCCTACCTTTCTCAAAGTCGCCTGATTCAGATCACCTACAACAAAGTTGGCTCAAACCATTTTCAACACAGTGAATTTGAGGCCGCCTATATGCAAGGATGGCTGGCCGCCCAACTCGGCTGGGAGTTCAAAAAGATTGAGAAGAGCGAAGGCAATCTCCGACTGACCTATCGCACTCCCACACAAGAGATCGCCATCTTGCTCATTCCTCAAGAAGTTTCCACTCTGCCACCGGGGGCCATGCTCAACCTCGAAATTGAGTCTGCTCAGGACAAGGCCCACTTTGTCTTCCAACGCAAACCTGAGAGTCGTCAGATCTTTGTCCAATACTCCGATCAAAATCGCTGCGACCTTCCCTTCTACGCCTCCATTCCTGGTATGGCTGAAGGACAGGAGATTATCGAAGAGATCTTCTACCACCATCCAGGCACCCACTATCGCAACACCCTCGGGCTGCTTGCGACTATCCCCTGGAAGGAGGCACTATGAAAGAATATCCCATCGATGATAGGCGCACCCTCATTGTGCCCGGCGATCACGAAGAGACCCTGCGTTACTGCGTAGACCACTGGATCTCCTGCGCCAATCAAGCCATTGCCAAACGCGGTTTTTTTGCCGTTGCTCTTTCAGGAGGCTCTACCCCAAAACTCATCTATAAGCGCCTCTCCTCGCAAGAAAATAGCTCCAAAGTCGACTGGTCCAAAGTCTTTCTTTTCTGGAGCGATGAGCGCAGTGTGTCACCCGAGAGCCCTGACAGCAACTACCACATGGCCCTCGAGGAAGGCGGCCTTTCCAAACTCCCCATCCCCAAAGAGAATATCCACCGAATGGTGGCTGAAAAGGATATCGAGGAGAATGCTCGTGCTTACGAAACCCTTGTGGCCCAAAAACAGCCTCTGGACCTTGTGATGCTCGGCGTCGGAGAAGATGGCCACACCGCCTCCCTCTTTCCCCACACTGAGGCCCTAAATAGTCAGAAACGCCTCGTGGTGGCCAACCACGTCCCACAGAAGCAGACCTGGCGAATGAGCTTCACTTACGACTGCATCAACGCAGCCTCCCAGATCTGCCTCTATGTTCTTGGTCCTGGAAAGGCCGATATCTTGGCCAAAGTTCTCACCTCCGCTTACGATCCCTCAACCTACCCCTCTCAGGGGGTGGGCACAGCCGCCCACAAAGCCCTTTGGATTGCCGACTCAGAAGCATTCAAAATATAATTTTGATTTAACTTTTTTATTGTTTCTATTTTAACAACAATTAGTTACAATTTTAGACACCAACACATTAAATGTAGGGTTTTATGCCATTTCGTATACCAGCAGATTGTGATCCACACGTTATATGGAGTATTTTTAGTCCCGGCAAATCATTGCCTGCAGGAACTGGACGGTGGAGTAAATTACATCGCAAGGTAACGCTCTATTTTACCTTCTCATGGCAGCTAGAGCCGCAGCAACTGAGCGACATATTGGCTGCCAATTCGTCGTCAAACGAAGACCTTCGCTCCAAAAAGGCTGAGGTCTTAAAAGCTCAAAAGGCAAACCCACGATGGTTTGTGTCGAGCGACCACTTCTTAGAAGCGGTAAAAAACGGGGATGCTAATGCACTTCGTTCGATGTTGCGTTTGAACCCGAGACTTATCAACACACAGGATGCATATGGTTCCACAGCGTTGATACGGGCTGTTTTTACGGGCCATGTGGCCTGCCTGCAGATGCTGCTCGCCAGCCCCGAGGTTGACGTGAACAAAACCAACGCGGACGGCAATACAGCGTTGATACAGGCTGTTATTAATGGCCATGTGGCCTGTCTGCAGATGCTGCTCGCCAGCCCCGAGGTTGACGTGAACATAATCGACGCGGACGGCTATACAGCATTGATGTGGGCCCTTATTAAGGGCCGTGAGGACCAGATGAAGATGCTCCTCGCTCACCCCAACATTGACGTGAACATAACCGACGCGGACGGCGATACAGCATTGATGCTGACCCTTATTAAGGGCCGTGATGACCAGATGAAGATGCTCCTCGCTCACCCCAAAATTGACGTGAACAAAACCAACGCGGACGGCTATACAGCATTGATGCTGGCTACCATAAACGGCAATGAGGCCGTGGTGCGGATGCTGCTCACCCACTCCGATATTGATGTGAACATAACCGACGCGGACGGCAGAACAGCATTGATGATAGCTGATCATCATGGCGCCGTGGCCTGTAAACGCATGATTCTTGAGTATTATTGGGAGAGAGATATGGTCAGGGACATAATAGCTCATAGTGCCAATATACGCGATATTATCACTCGTCAACAGATCTGCGAGAAGTTACTTTCAACAGATCTTTTTTCTAAGATGGAAGCTGCTGAAGCCACGCCATTCATTGGCCCCATGGCGCAGCAATTTGTTACATGGTTGGATGAAAGTAAGCATGATGAGATGGGAGATAACTGTAGCGAACATGATCTCTTTGGCAATACTCTTTTGATCTATGCGGCAGCAAAAAATCAAATAGATGTAGTTAAAATGCTACTTAATATGCAGCTTGAAGAAGAATCGGAAATCGAGATACCGCAAAAAAAACGGATTGATCTTCATCATACAAACATGTTGAAAGAATCGGCTATTCATGTTGCAGCAAAAGGAGGTCACACTGAGATCTGTTTTCTCCTTCTCAGAGAAAAAGAGCCGCAAGTAGGAGACCGTTATTATTACTGTAAGACCGCTTGCGAAGCCGCTATACTAGCCTCGGCCAACGGTCACGCCGATCTCTTCACCAAGCTAATAGCAGTGGATCCCCTAATTGGATCCAAACTCCTGCAGATTAAACCCGAATAGGCACAATCTTGTGAGAAAGGCAATCCACACAAGCTCCAGAAATATCCATTTTGATATCTTCGTCAATGCAGCACTTGAACGCTCATCTCTCAAACGAGGGATGAGGAAGCATGGGTGTAGCAAAGCCCTCTGGATTGCCGACTCAGAAGCAGCCGAACTTCTGTGCTCTTTGCTGAGAAAGATCGTTTTCCGGTCTTCTGGCCGGAGAAGGGGCTCTCTCTCGATAATGGAGCGATGATTGCTGGGCTCGGCTAACCACCACTATCTACTGCGAGGGAGTGACTCTCTCGATCTTCAAAAGCCCTGCCAAGGAACCCTCTGTGAGAAAATTGCTGTTTCTGCTGCTGCCTTTGATGCTATTTGCAGCTTGTCAGAAAGCTCCCGAGAAAAAAAATGCTTTCCGACTGAATTTGGTCGATGACCCGGTCTCTTTGGATCCTAGAGTTGTGCGTAGCTTGAAGGATCTGACAGTGGTCAAACAGCTCTTCGACGGATTAATGCGGCTTGATGGGGCGACAAGGAGTTTCTTCATTTTAGGGCTTTTTTAGCAACTTTTCTCTCTAGAGTTTTTCAACAACGTCGCGCAAATGTATAATTTTATTTTTAAGCGCACCCTGACCCTGTTCTTGCAGTTAAGCTATTCTTAATATAGTCTTAATATAATTATATTAATATTGATGTATTAATAACGCGTAATTATAACGATGTCTTTTTATATACCAAAAGCTTGTAATAATCCTTTAGTGTCACTACCCGACGAGGTAAAGGTTCATCTCTGTTCCTTTTTGTCAGGTTTGGATCTCACACAACTCGCCAGCACGTGCAAGGTTTTTGAAGCTTTTTTAAAAGAAGAGAAGGTATGGCGAGCAGCAACCGAGCGAACATTTGAAATAACCAGCATGCCTCCCAAGTTCGACACCTGGAAAACAACGAATCTTTCTTTAACCCTAGAACAATTAGAATACCACTCTGATAAAAACGAATCTTTTTCTAATGCTTTTTGGGAAACAACTTATTTTTTAATAAACACAAAGAATGCTTGGGCACTACACTCTTCTTATTCCCCTGTCATTCACAGAGCAGAAATTACTAACAATAAGCTTTTTATACCAGAAGCCATCAAATATTCGCGAGGGAGAGTGCTAAGGCATGCCAATAGACAATTAAAAAAATCGATATTTCCGATCGGATTCTTAACGTTACTTGGATTATCAATAGCAGTGACAAGATTGTGATGAATAATCCGTTTGCTAAAGAATTTTTTAGCTACTGCTTTTCCAATTCTTAAATTCTAAAATACCTATCCCGGTCATTTCACCTCTCAAGGAGTCGGCACAGCCACTCACAAAGCCCTCTGGATTGCCGACTCAGACGCAGTCGAACTTCTATGATTTAATGGGTCGCGGCAATAAAATGGTTTCATGCTAGTTCTTGGGATAGAAACGACTTGTGATGAGACGGCCTGCGCTGTGGTGCGAGATGGAAGAGAGATCCTCTCCAATGTGATCGCCTCTCAGATCGATCTCCATGCGCCGTATGGCGGTGTCGTACCTGAGCTGGCCTGTCGCTCACATATCGATCTTCTACCCTCAGTTTTAAAAGAATCTTTAGCTCAAGCTGATCTCTCAATCCAAGATCTCGATCTTATCAGTGTCGCCCATGGTCCCGGTCTGATTGGAGCTCTTTTGATTGGGCTCAATATGGCCAAAGGTCTCAGCTTAGGAGCGAATAAGCCTCTGATTGGAGTGAACCATATCGAAGCTCATCTCTATGCTCCTTTTATGCAGACAGAGATTCCCTTGCCGACTTTAGGGCTAGTTATCTCAGGCGGCCACACTGCCCTTGTCGTCATCGAAAAGATTGGGTGCCACCGGCTGATTGGGCAAACCCAGGATGATGCGATTGGCGAAGCGTTTGACAAGGTGGCCAAGCTTTTGGGACTACCCTACCCTGGAGGACCGGAGATTGAAAAATTGGCTCTTGAAGGTGATCCGTTGAGATATCCATTCAAAATGGGAAAGCTCAAAAACCGGCCCTATGACTTTTCATTCAGCGGACTGAAAACAGCTGTTCTCTATTTGGTGAAAGGACAGAATTGCTCCAAAGGATCTCCTCTTATTATTTCAGAGGCGGATAAAAAGGATGTGGCGGCCAGTTTTCAGCGAGCCGCTTTTTCTGATATTGTGTCCAAGTCTCTACTTGTGGCAAAAGAACATCAATGCAAGAGTATCGTCATAGGTGGTGGTGTGAGCAATAATCGAAATTTACGAGAGCGCTTTGCTGAGCAAGATAGCTTTCCGGTCTTCTGGCCAGAGAAGGGGCTCTCTCTCGATAATGGAGCGATGATTGCTGGGCTCGGCTACCACCACTATCTACTGCGAGGGAGTGACTCTCTCGACCTTCAAGCCCTGCCAAGGATCCCTCTGTGAGAAAATTGCTGTTTCTGGTGCTGCCTTTACTGCTAATTACCGCATGCCAGAAAGCCCCGGAGAAAAAGAATACTTTCCGACTGAATTTGGTCGATGACCCGGTCTCTTTGGATCCTAGAGTTGTGCGCAGCTTGAAGGATCTGACAGTGGTCAAGCAGCTCTTCGACGGATTGATGCGGCTTGATGGAGATGGAGTTCCCCAACCGGCTATTGCGGAAAAAGTTGAGCTCTCTGACGATTCGAAGACGTACACGTTCACTCTTCGGGAAACCAGCTGGACCAACGGCGATCCTGTGACGGCAAGCGATTTCAAATACGCTTGGACAAAGGTTCTAGATCCTGAATTTATGACCGACTACTCCCATATGCTCTATCCCATCAAGAATGCGAGGCAGATCCGAGAGGGCAAGATGGATTTAGAGCAGCTTGGGGTCACTGCTTTGGACGACCGAACCTTGGTGGTAGAGCTAGAATCCCCAACCCCCTATTTTTTAGAGCTTTTAGCTTTTCCCACCTCTTTCCCGGTGAATCGCTTTGTGGACGAAGCTTCCTCTACCTGGAATTCTCCACCAGGGACAGACTTTGTAAGCAATGGCCCCTTTCAACTTATGCACTGGAATGTGGGAAGTTCTCTTGAGTTGGTCAAAAATGAGGGGTATTGGGATGCGGATTCTGTTCAACTAGATGGAATATCTTTGAGCGTGATCATTGACAATAACACAGAAAGTCAGCTCTTCGACAAGAATGAATTGGACTGGTTAGGGCAGCCAGTCTCAGCCAATATCGCCACTGAACTTATCGGCAAATTTAACCGCGAGGGAAAGCTTCGATCTTATCCTATCGCGGGAACTCACTGGATCAAGCTGAATACCGATCGTCCACCATTTGATGATGCAAGAATGAGGCGAGCCTTTAGCTATGCGGTCAATCGCGCAGAGATCATTACCCACATTCTCCAAGGCAATCAAACAATCGCTACGGGACCGGTACCTCCATCCATGGCTCTCGGCGAGGAAGGCTATTTTGTCGACGGTGATACCATCAAAGCAAAGAAACTCTTTGAAGAGGCTTTGACAGATCTAGGATGGGATCGAGGCTCCTTTCCTAAGATTGTATTGAACTACGCTCCCTTTGAAAGAGATGTCAAGATCGCTCAACTCATCCAACAGCAGTGGCAGCAGGCTTTTGGGATCCCAGTTCGCTTGGAAGTTACTGAAAATCAACTCTACAGGCGCAATGTCCGAGAAGGCCACTATCAGGCTGGGCTCGGCAGTTGGATTGGTGATTACAACGACCCGATCTCTTTTCTAGATCTCTTCCAATACCCCAATGATGTCGCTCAGGGAAGTGGAATGAATGACACCCGGTGGCATAGCAAGCAGTATGCCTCCCTGCTTGATGACTCCATGGCAGAGAATGATCCAGAAAGACGGCGTGAACTGCTTCATCAGGCAGAGAAGATTTTAGTCGACGAGATGCCTCTCATCCCTCTCTATCACTACGCTTTTGACTATGTAAAAAAAGATCATATTGAGGGCGTTGTTCTACTGCCAACGGGAACCGCTGATTTTAAAAATGTACGCATCAATACGGGCTCAAGGTAATCTTGATTCCTAATTTGGAATAGATTATCTTCGATCCATGTTTTTTCGCCTTCTGGTAATTGCGCTATGCTGTTTGGCGGGTTGTTCTAAACAACCAAATAAGTCGCAATTATTACGCCTCAACCTCTACAACGAACCGCCGACTTTAGACTCCCGGAAAGCCACCGATTCGACCTCATTGAATATTTTGCTCAACCTCTTCGAGGGTTTGACGCGAACGGGTGTTGATCATCAACCCCACCCGGCTGTCGCTGAAACGATTGAGATTTCGGAGGATCAGCTCACCTATACCTTTAAACTTCGGGAATGTTACTGGTCCAACGGTGAGAGGGTCACTTCAGGCGACTTTCTCTGTTCATGGTATAGGGTCTTAGACCCCAAATTTCCCTCTCCCTTCGCCTACAAGCACTACGTAATCAAAAATGGGGTTGCGGTCAAGGAGGGCAAGCTCCCCATCGAGGAGCTTGGGGTTATTGCTCCTGACAAGCAGACATTGATCGTTACGCTGGAACATCCTGCTCCTTACTTTTTGGAGCTCCTCGCCCTCCCGACCTTCTACCCGATCAACAAAACTGTAGATGAGCAACATGAAGATTGGTCAGCTGAAGCCGGCCCTCATTTTATCTCCAACGGTCCCTATCTGCTCGACAGCTGGATCCATGAGGATGAGATAGTGCTAAAGAAAAACCCTCTTTACTGGGATGAGAAAGCGGTCTCACTCGACGAAGTCCATTTTTTGATGATCGACGATACGATGACGGAATTTTACATGTATGAAATGGGAGAACTAGACTGGGCCGGCTCCCCTCTTTCCAATCTTCCGACAGAAATTCTGCCTGCCTTGCAAAAGGAGGGCAAACTCTTCTCCTATTCCACTTCGGGTGTTTACTTTTACAAGATCAATACCGACACGTTCACAGGCAAAAACCTCAAAATTCGTCAAGCTCTAGGGCTCGCAATCAATCGAAAAGCGATCGTCGACCATATTCTTCAGGGAGATCAGATACCGGCTACAGCACTCATCCCTCCTATGCCAAATTGGGAGGAGCCCAATAGCTTCTTCCTTGACGGAGATTTGGAAAGAGCTCAAAAACTCTTTCGCGAGGGATTGGATGAGTTAGGGGTCTCTAAAGAGGCTCTCAAACCTCTGGTATTATCGTTCAATAGCAACAGAGAGCACCAAAAGATTGCTCAAGCCATCCAACAGCAGTGGAAGGAAGGGTTGGGTATCCGCGTCGAACTCGAAACGCTGGACTGGAAAGTCTATCTGTCCAAAGTCAATAAACAAAACTATGAAATAGCCAGACTTGGATGGCTTGCTGATTACCACGATCCTCTTTCTTTCCTAGAACCCTATAAATTCCGTGACAATCCCCACATTGGCGGTAATAATGAAACCGGCTGGGAACATCCCGAGTATACTAGCCTGCTGGATTCAGCTGAGAGGGAGAGCGATACCCATCTTCGCTCTGAGTTACTTCGTCAGGCAGAAAAAATATTAATCGATGAGATGCCAATTATTCCTCTATACTACATCATCAATTCGTATCTGAAAAAACCCTATGTTCAGGATGTCTACCTCTCGCCTCTTGGGACTATGGATTTAAAATGGGCAAAGGTTCATTGATGGGAAGCTATATCCGCAAACGCTTTTTCTCCAATCTGCTCGCTCTCTGGGTGATTGTCACCATCACCTTCTTTTTAATGAAAGCGATCCCTGGAGATCCTTTCACACAAGAGAAGGCCCTCCCCAAAGAGATTCTTCAATCGCTCTACGAACACTACAAGCTCAACGACCCCTGGTATGTCCAGTATGGCAATTATCTCAAATCTATCCTTACCTGGGATCTGGGCCCCTCATTCAAATACAAAGCTCGAACGGTAAACGATATCATCAAAAGCGGTTTCCCGGTCTCTGCAACGCTGGGTTTAGAGGCTCTCTCCATTTCTCTATTTTTTGGCGTCTCTCTCGGAGCTATAGCCGCTCTGAAGCAGAACCGGTGGCAGGATTATTTAGCAATGGTTGTGGCTGTGATAGGGATTTCGGTGCCAAGCTTTATCCTCGCTGCTTTTTTGCAGTATTTCTTCTCGATCAAACTGGATCTCTTCCCTGTCGCTCGCTGGGGCACTTTTCAGCAGTCGGTTCTACCAGCTCTCGCGCTCGCCGCTCTGCCAACCGCATTTATCGCACGTTTGACCCGCGCCAATATGGTCGAAGTGCTCTCGATGGATTATATCAAAACGGCCCGCTCTAAAGGAATCGGCAGCGGCCTGGTGATCCTCAAACATGGGTTGCGCAACGCCTTGCTACCCGTTGTTACCTATCTGGGCACCTTGACCGCCAACATTCTCTCGGGCAGTTTTATCATCGAGAAGATCTTTGGCATTCCGGGGCTAGGGCAGTGGTTTATCAATAGCATCACCAATCGAGACTACACCGTCATTATGGGTATCACAGTTTTTTACAGTATTGTACTTCTATCAGTGATCTTCCTAGTCGATCTCGCCTACGGGTGGATTGATCCTAGGATCAAACTTGACAAGAGGAGTGCGTAGCCATGACCCTTTTGGTAGATGATGACTCACTCTTTCTCCCGTTGGAGCAAGACTCTACAGATCGCGAACATATCTCTCGCCCATCACTCTCTTTCTGGCAAGATGTATGGCGGCGCTTCCGATTGAATCGTGTGGCTATGGCCGGGTTAATCATCTTGATGCTCCTGACGGTTTTGGCAACTCTTGGTCCCATTTTTAGCTCTCATCCTTACTATGAGATCCATCTTGTACTTAAAAACCACGCTCCCTCTTTTGAGCATTGGTTTGGGACGGACGATTTGGGGCGAGACATGTTTGCTCGCATATGTTGCGGCGCAAGGATTTCGCTCTTTGTCGGAATCACCGCGGCATTGATCGACCTTGTCATCGGAGTGCTCTGGGGTGGTGTTGCAGCCCTCTTTGGGGGTAAAATTGACAATCTCCTCATGCGCATCGCTGATATTTTGTATGCCATCCCCTATCTCTTGGTGGTGATCATGCTCATTGTTGTAATGGGATCGGGACTTATCCCTATCATCATCGCTTTGACGATTACCGGCTGGATAGGTATGTCCCGAATTGTTCGCGGGCAGCTGATGCAGCTCAAGCAGCAGGAGTATATCCTCGCCGCCACCGCTCTTGGAGCAAGCCAGCGCCGCATCTTATTCAAACACCTTCTTCCCAATGCCATGGGGCCGATTATCGTCACGATGACACTGACCATTCCGATTGCGATTTTCACCGAAGCTTTCTTGAGTTTTTTGGGCCTTGGTGTTCAGGCGCCCATGGCCAGCTGGGGAACGATGGCCAACGATGGCCTCCCCGCGATGCGCTACTATCCTTGGAGACTCTTCCTCCCTGCCTTTTTCATCAGCATAACGATGCTAGCTTTTAATCTTGTAGGAGATGGGCTTCGGGACGCCCTAGACCCAAAATTGCGAAAATAAATATGCCAAACAAAAGTCTACTTCAGGTCAGAAATCTACAAGTTTCCTTTAAAACCTACTTAGGCAGGGTCAAAGCCGTCCGCGACGTCTCGTTTGAAGTTGATCGCGGAGAGACCGTTGCAATCGTGGGTGAGTCGGGTTGCGGCAAGACGGTAACTGCTCAGGCGATTATGAGGCTTATTCCCTCTCCTCCTGGTTTTATTCATGGAGGAGAGATTCTCTTCGAGGATAATGATCTCTTGAAAAAGTCAAGGTCGGAGATGAAGCGTATCCGCGGTAAAGAGATGGGGATGATCTTTCAAGATCCGATGACCTCCCTCAACCCTACCATGCGTATCGGCAAGCAGATCGCTGAAGGATTGCGCAAACATCGTCGTCTCTCTAAATTCGAAGCCAAAGAACGAGCGATTGAGATGTTAGACTTGGTAAGAATTGCCGATCCTGCCAAACGGTATGAACAATACCCCCATGAGTTCAGTGGCGGCATGCGTCAACGAGCGATGATCGCCATAGCGCTCGCCTGCGACCCCAAGCTGCTTATTGCTGATGAGCCCACCACAGCCCTTGACGTCACCATTCAAGCCCAGATCCTCGAGCTTATGAAAAGCATTCAGGCGAAGACGCAGACTAGTATTATCCTGATCACCCATGATCTTGGAATCGTCGCCAGCACCTGCGACCGAGTAATTGTCATGTACGGGGGCAAAATTGTTGAAACTGGAACAGTGGATCAGATCTTCTCCTCTCCTATTCATCCCTATACCCAGGGACTGCTACGGTCTGTTCCTCGCCTCGATATGGATAGAAGCAAGAGACTAGTCCCGATCTATGGCACCCCTCCAAATCTACTCAACCCCCCAGAGGGGTGTGCTTTTTGTGCGCGCTGCGATCGGGCAATGGTGATTTGCAAGAGCAACCATCCTCCCCTGCTCCCTTCTCAAGACAAACATAAAATTGCCTGTTGGTTAAACCACAAAGAGAGTCATGAACAAAAAACTGCTGCTGAAAGTACGCGGACTTACCAAACAGTTTAAGGTCGGCAAAAAACTTCTGACCGCTGTCTCCAACTTCAATCTTAATGTCTATCATGGCGAGACTTTAGGCTTGGTAGGCGAGAGTGGCTGCGGCAAATCTACAGTTGGAAGAACCATCCTTCGTCTCCTTGAGCCTACTTCTGGCACCGTTGCTTTTCAGGGAACTGATCTCTCCACCTATTCCAAGCATGAAATGAAAAAGATACGCCGCAAGATGCAGATCGTCTTCCAAGACCCATACGCCTCGCTAAATCCACGCATGACCGTGGAAGATATCATTGGAGAACCCCTCGACATCCATCACCTTGCCTCTGGGAAAATGAGAAAACGAAGGGTCGAAGAGCTTCTTCAACTTGTCGGCCTCAACCCTAACCATATGAGTCGCTTCCCCCACGAGTTTAGCGGCGGGCAGAGACAACGTATCGGGATTGCCAGGGCTCTAGCTGTAGAGCCTGAGTTTATCATCTGTGACGAACCGATCTCAGCACTCGATGTCTCCATCCAAGCCCAGGTGGTCAATCTCCTCAAAGAGCTCCAACAGCAGATGAATCTGACCTATCTCTTTATCGCCCACGACCTCTCTATGATCAAATATATCTCAGATCGCGTCGCTGTGATGTATCTAGGCCACTTAGTCGAACAGGCCACCAGCGAAGAGCTCTATCGCAACCCTCTCCACCCCTACACTCAGGCTCTCCTCTCATCGATTCCAATTCCCGATCCGGATATTGAAAAGAGACGCAATCGCATCGTTCTCAAAGGCGAAGTTCCCAACCCATTAAATCCTCCATCCGGATGCTCTTTCTGCACCCGCTGCCCCCGTGCGCAACCCATCTGTTTTGAGAAGGCTCCCGAGTGGAGATAGATCACCCCCGACCACTTCTCTTCCTGCCACCTCAACTAATAACCCGAAGTTCAGGCTATTAGTTGAATAAAATAAAGTTAAACGATACACTGCCACTATTATAAAAAAAGGAATTGTTTCACGACAATCTAAAAAGTAGTTATACCATTTCGATGTTTCCTGCTTAACAAATAAAGAGGATGGCAATAATGTTACATATTTCTTCAACAGGATTATCATATAATTTGTCTTTTGAGGCCCAAGCTCTCGATTTGGCCATTCTCCCGCAAACTAAGCGACGTACTGTTTGGTTAGATTCTTTACGACCTGCAAAGCTTTTAAATCGCGCTATTTCTGTGACTGAAGTTGTAGTTGTTATATTTCAGCAGGCAATGCTTACGATGAGCGCCGAGGAAACGCTAGCCACTCTGAAAACAATCGGGGGTGTTTGTAGGCGCTGGCGTGCAATAAGAGATTGTCACCTGCTCCCAGAGATTCTTCGAGGAATAGAGCAGAACAAACCACCTATGCAGAATATAATGGGTAAGTTGCTCCAGGGCAGATGGAAAGATAATCAAAAGGCTTGTGAGCTATTTGAGGCCGCAGCCAAGCGAGAACATGCAGATGCACAATTTAACCTAGGATTGTGCTGCGAGCACGGCGACGGTGTGAAAGAAGATCTCGCTAAGGCAGTTGGGTGGTATCAACGAGCGGCTAATCAAGGACATGCGGGCGCTCAACATCGCCTAGCATGCTATTACCTTAACGCAGAAAGAAATCTCGCCGAGGCAGTTGAACTGCTGCAAAAAGCTGTTGACCAAGGACATGCAGGCGCTCAACATCGCCTAGCATGCTGTTACCGGAGTGGCGACGGTGTGAAAAGAAATCTCGCCGAGGCAGTTGAACTGCTGCAAAAAGCTGTTGACCAAGGACATGCAGGCGCTCAAAATAGTCTAGCATGCTATTACCATCACGGCCAAGGTGTGAAAAGAAATCACGCAAAGACAGTCGAATTACTGCAAAAAGCTGCTGGCCAAGGAGATGCTGACGCTCAAAATAACCTAGGATGGTGCTACCATCTCGGCGAAGGTGTAGAAAGAGATTTCGCAAAGGCAGCTGGATGGTATCAAAAAGCTGCTGACCAAGGAGATCTAAGTGGTCAATTTCACTTAGGACGGTGCTACCTCCGCGGCGAAGGTGTAGAAAGCGATTTCGCAAAGGCAGCTAGATGGTTTAAATATCCTGCCCTGATAGGACATGCAAAAGCTCAATACAACTTAGGAGTGTGCTATCAGCACGGCCAAGGTGTACGCAAAGATCTTAGAATGGCAGCTGAATGGTTTCGAGCAGCTGCTAAGAAAGGACATGCAAAAGCTCAATACAACATAGGAGTGTGCTATCAGCACGGCGAAGGTGTAGACAGAGATCGCTTCAAGGCAGCTGAATGGTTTCGAGCAGCTGCTAAGAAAGGACATGCAAAAGCTCAATACAACTTAGACCATGCCAGGAAATGCGTGCTCCTTTAATCATCCCTACCCTCAGGATCTAGGCTACACCCAGGGAAAATGCATTAAAAATTGGGCATGGTTCAAAAACCGGCATTTTTGGGTAATACTAATGGAAGAAAATAAAGTTGCAAAATCGGGTCGGATAGCGTGGCAGAAATGTGCAAGTTATTTTTGCACGATTCCTAATACCGTTTCGGAAAAATACCTGCTTTCTTGTGTTGAAAAAATACAAACTTAAACGATAGAATGCCATGCTTTTAAAACAGGAGCCATTTCATGCCAATCGAAAAAGCAGTTGTTCACTTCAACGTTTCCGGTTCAACACATACAACTTCATCCACTGCTACTGTCGACGAGGCAGTTCAAGCCGCTGTTGCAGAACTTCTGAAGGAGGGGGGCTTTGACATTGAACTTTAGTGTAGCCACACGTACGTATACCTTTACACGAGAGAACTCAGAGAGACGTGTAAGTTATAGGCACATGGAAGGTACTATTGTACCTAGGATCACGACTGCAGCTATCCGTGTCGGACTTTTACTATCTTCTAGATGCCAATTTTTGAGCCCTGAAACCCCGGATCAAACGCTTGATGCTATCTTTCTCAATGTGGTGGCTCGGCTCTCTGGAGACTAAGGGCTCGTACAGAAATAATTTACCCATTTCTGCTAACACACAATCTTCATCTGCTTTGTTGCAAATTCTTGCAAACTAATAAGTTTATACTAATTGCAAAAAATAAAGTTACAAACACGAGCCGTCTAACGGGTCATCTTCGGTCCATCCTTTCTCGTTCATATTTAAAAATATGAGCTTCGAAACGATAGCCCAAATCTGCCACGCTATCCGACCCGTTTTTGTAACTTTATTTTCTTCCATTAGTATTACATGCGAATCTGCGCCGCGCATCTGAAGCGCTGAGTTATCAGAAATACCCAACTTATTTCTTCCCGAGCCCTAATTCCGCACAACCTCAAGAATAGTGATTGACTCCACGGGGACATTATCGTGTCCCTTTTTTGTGGTGGTGGGACACTTTTTGATTTTCTCGACAACGTCCATTCCTGAGATCACCTTTCCAAAAACACAGTAGCCAAAACCGTTCGGAGTTGGATTGCGGTAGTTGAGGCCGTCATTGTCCGAAACGTTGATAAAAAACTGGCTGGTCGCTGAGTGAATATCAGAAGTGCGAGCCATCGCTATTGTACCCCGTTTATTCGGCAATCGATTATCGGCCTCATTGCGAATAGGATCATGGTTCTTTTTCTCGTCCATCTCTGCAGTTAATCCCCCACCTTGAACCATAAAGCCATCGATCACACGGTGGAAAATCGTCCCATTATAGAATTTTTCGTCAGCGTATTGCAGGAAGTTTTTTACAGAAAAAGGGGCCTCTTTTTCAAGCAGTTCGACTTGAATATCTCCCATTGAGGTTTTTACGGTTACGGTTGGATTAGTCATAGTTTCGCTCCTTTTTTCATTGGCTTGACATGCGGTAAAAAGAAGGGTAACGCAGATAAGTAGTATCGTTCGCATTTCTCTCTCCTGTTGAAATTGACCGCACATTTTAACGAGTGCTAACTCTAAAGTCGAGCTAAAAAAACGCTTTTCTGATAAGTTGGCGAACTATGCAGATCACGCACATCCTTGAAGAGTTAGCCTTTGACATGGGAGAACTGCCTCGAGAAGCCATCGAAGCAGCTATTGCAAAGCGAAAAGCAATGACTCCCCATCTACTCCAAATCTTGAGCGACGCCGTCGAACGGATCGACGAAATTATCGAAAACGACAACTATCAGGGACATCTCTACGCCATGTACCTTTTGGCGCAATATCGAGAGCCGGCCGCTTTTCCTTTGATTCTCAAGTTAATCTCCTTTCCCGGTGAGATCCCTCATGTGATCTTGGGAGATGTTCTGACCGAAGATCTCAGCCGGATTCTAGCGAGTGTTTGCGAAGGCAATATCCTTCCAATTCAGCAGTTGATCGAAAATCCACTAATTAATGAATACGTCCGAGCGGCTGGGCAGTCCAGCTTGGTCACTCTTGTGGGGTGTGGATTGCTCTCGCGAAAAACCATTATTCCCTATTTTGGAACACTTATGACGCAATTACTGGAAAGGCGTCGCTCGTATGTTTGGGACAATCTCATTTCCTGTTGCTGTGATCTCTATCCCATCGAAATATTGGATGCGATTATTTCGGTCTTTGATGAAGAGTTGGCGGATAGCGAGTTTATTACACTCGAAGACGTGCAGGCTATTCTCGATAAAAAGCAAGAAGACCATCTTTTTAAACTCTTTCAGAACGCTGAGCTTATCGAAGATACCGTCACCGAAATGGAGAAATGGCTCTCTTCTCCCACTTATTAAATGGGGTCAGACGTGCACAATTGCACGTCTGACCCCATTTCCAGTATTGATTATTTTCACCCTCATAGGGTAATTTGTGCAGCAAAAAATAGGATCTCATCGTGAAGCAAAAACCTACCGTTACCCTACTCATCACCTTCCTTATTGGTCTCGTCCTCTGGTTTACCCCGCACTCCGCAGAGCTCTCTCCCCAAGCATGGCACCTCTTTGCTATCTTCGTGGCCACTATTATCGGGATTATCCTGAAGCCACTTCCTATTGGCGCAATGGCGATCTTGGCAATAAGTGTTGCAACGATAACCAAAACGCTCTCTCTCAGCGATGTTCTCTCGGGCTTTCATAGTGAAATTGTATGGTTGGTCATCTTTGCCTTCTCCATCTCACGAGGCTTTATTAAAACCGGTCTTGGCAAGCGCATCGCCTACTATTTTGTAGCTCTGATGGGCAAGAAAACCCTCGGGTTAAGCTATGGTCTTCTCGTGGGTGACCTGATCCTTGCTCCCGCGATTCCTAGTACGACAGCGAGGACAGGTGGCGTGATCTTCCCTATTGCACAGGGGCTGGCCAAATCTTTTGGTAGTGATCCTAATCTCGGCACCGAGCGTAAGATCGGTTCCTTTTTGATGAAGGTTGCCTATCAAGGCTCTGTGATCACAAGCGCCATGTTTTTGACCGCCATGGCAGCCAATCCTCTAATCGCTAGCTTCACCCAAGATGCTGGCTTTTCTATCAGCTGGGGTCAGTGGGCATTGGGTGGAGCTCTGCCAGGGCTTTTGAGCCTCCTTGTTATGCCTTGGGTGGTCTACAAACTCTACCCACCGGAGATACACGACACCCCTCATGCCGCCGAATTTGCAAAGAATAAACTGAAGGAGATGGGGAGGCCCTCAAAATCTGAATGGCTAATGTTCGGAGTCTTCGTTCTCCTCCTTGTTCTCTGGATTTTTGGCTCACTCTTCTCCATCCCCGCCACAGTCGCTGCCATGTGTGGCCTCTCGTTGCTGCTTGTTCTTTCCGTTCTCGACTGGAAGGACATCCTGGCCGAGACAAAAGCTTGGGATACCTTTATTTGGTTTGCCATCTTGATCATGCTAGCCACCTTTCTCAACAAGTTGGGTTTTATGGGATGGTTTAGTGAGCAGGTAGTCGAAGCGATCTCCGGTTTCAATCCGATTCTCGCCTTTGCGATTCTCTTTCTGGTCTACTTCTACTCTCACTATCTCTTTGCGAGCAACACCGCCCACGTGAGTGCCATGTATCCCGCGTTTTTGATGGTAGCAATTAGTTTAGGAATGCCCTCGGGCTTTGTGATCCTAGCCTTCGCCTTCTCAAGCAGTCTAATGGGTGGCTTGACCCATTACGGCAGTGGGCCTGCTCCTCTCTACTTTGGATCGGGTTATATTCCCATCAAAGCGTGGTGGAGAGTTGGTTTTTTCGTCAGTATTGTGAATATTGCCATCTGGATTGGGGTCGGAAGCCTATGGTGGAAGCTGCTCGGATTTTACTAATCCGAATTCAGGTTATTAGGCCATGTCGAAGAGGAGAAGCTCTCCGCTTTCGAGACAATGAACCTCGATGGACTCTTCGTCCGAGAGTGCAGCCCCATCTCCTACATGCAGAGGGGTCTCTTGGACCAAGAAACGACCTGAGATGACCTGAAGCCAGTAGTGGCGGCCAGGAAAAGTCTCAAAGGTGAGCGCTTCGTTTTCATCCAAAAGGGTGGCGTAGAGATCAACGTCTTGATAGATTCGCACCGAACCTTCCCTGCCATTGCTTGAGCCCATCAAACACCATTGCCCCCACTTTGAGGCAGAACTAAATATTTTTTGGTCAAAACCAGGTTCAAGCCCTATCTGGTTGGGGGTGATCCATGCTTGAAGATAGTGAACAGGAACTTGATGGGAGAGATTATAGGCCCTATGGGCAAGTCCGGTTCCTGCAGTGATTTTTTGGATCTCGCCAGGCCGAATAACTGTAGAATTGCCCAAGCTATCGTTATACTCCAAGACCCCCTCAAGAACATAGGTAATGATCTCCATATCTTTATGACTAATAAGTCCAAAACCTTTGCCTGGCTTGACTCTATTTTCATTCAAGACGCGGAGTGAGCGGAAGTTGAGATAGTCGGGGTCGTAATAACTTTCAAAAGAGAAGGAGTGAGAAGATTGCAACCACCCCTTATCATCTTTCCCTCGCTCTTCTGATGGACGCAGTTTCATCATATTTCAGAAGATATCGCAATATTTTTTATTGCTCAAGTTTTGCTCTTGCTCTAACCTAATTGAGATCTGCACACAGGAGAAAAATAATGAAAAAATTGGCGTTTTTGCTCTGCCTTGTCTCGTCATTTACCTTTCTTAGCCTACATGCCGCTGAAGCCAAAGAGAATGAGTCGACTTACAAGCCTAAAGATTACTCCCGCCTCATAGGCATGCCGGGTTTTAGTGACGAAGCCCTCAAAATGCATTTCAAACTCTACCAAGGCTACGTGACCAACACCAACATGCTCTTGGGACTCATCAAACAGTACGCCGCCGAAGGAAAAGACAAAACAGCCCCATATGCCGAAATAAAACGAAGAGTCATGTGGGAATTTGATGGGATGCGTCTCCACGAAGACTATTTTTCAAATCTAGGAGGAAAAGGGACCAGCCTGGAGGGTGACTCCCCGCTCTACAGACAAATCGTTCAGGATTTCACAAGTTTTGAGAAGTGGAAGAGTGACTTTATGGCCACTGGTGCGATGAGAGGAATAGGATGGGCTGTCTTAGTCTTTGATCCTGTCAGCAAAAGACTTTTCAACAACTGGATTAACGAACATGATCGTGGACACCTCGCTGGTGGAGAGCCCATTTTGATTATGGATGTCTTTGAACACGCCTACTTGCTTGACTATGGGCTAGATCGAGGAAAATATATTCAAAGCTTCTTTGACAACATTGACTGGAATGTTGTGTCCAAAAGATTTTCAGAACAAAAAGAGCAGGAGAACAAGGCTGATGAGACGTAAGGCTGCGGGCCTTGAAGTTTACGAAAGTATAGGCGAAAAAGAGGCTCCAACGATATTGCTTTTTCATGGTTATGGCGCCAATGGCATGGATATCGCTCCTGTCTGTGGTATCGACCCCAAGTTTAACTGGTTTTTCCCTACCGGCCCCATCAAGGTACCCCAAGCTGACAGGGGATGGTTCCCCCTCAATATCGAAGCATTAAAACAGGCATTTGAAGAGAAAAACCCCGGAATTGTTACTGAAGCCTTCCCAGAAGAATTGTCACAGGCAAGAGAGCTGGGAGAGCGGTTGATAGCGGAACTGAATATTCCGCTATCAAAATTGTTTATCGGCGGCTTTAGCCAAGGGGCGGTTTTGGCCACCGAGATCGCTCTAAATCTTCCAGAGAAACCGGCCGGCCTACTTCTCTTTTCGGGGACACTGATCAACGAAGAGAAGTGGAAGAGTCTTGCGAAAAAATGTGCAGGAATGCCCTTTTTTCAGACCCACGGAAAAGACGATCCCATTCTACCGATCAACAGAGCAGAAGCCCTCGAGCAACTTTTTCTAGAAGCGGGCTTAAAAGGACATCTCCAGCGTTTCTCTGGGGGTCATGAAATTCCTCCCTCGATCTTTGCAGATCTCCACAAGTTTTTACTCAATCATGGATGATTAGTTATGAGTTCATCTTTAACAGCAGTAAGTACTCATGCCGATGTGTATAAAGACGTTGCAAACACAGAAGAGGTCGATCCTTTTAACACAGTGAGTATTATTGCGATTGATGATGATGGCCTAACAAGTGGCTGCGGCCTTTTGAACTGTTGTCCAAGGAGCAAGCAACAAGCCTTTGTACAGCGTACAATTAGGATGGTTGAAAGACTAAGAATCAAATTTCGTGATGGATTTGATCACACCAACCTCTCTGGAACTTATCGCGCACATATTGGTAAAGGCCTAAAACTTGAGCTAAATGGCACGATGCGAACCATCTCTCTGGAAGAGAGCAGCTGTTCGAGGGCATTGCTGGTGAAAATTATTGAGATTGTAGAAAACGTTGGCATGCTGATCGCCTCTCCTCATGTTCCATTTAATGAGCAGGCCGATAAACTTGAGAAACCATTCCTGTCTGCCGATCAACAAAATCAACTCCTATTGCCTGCCACTAAGACTGAGAGTTCGGGAAGTACCAGATGGCTCGAAAAGTTAGAGCAGCCTACATTCTTGACTAAGGAAGAGTTTGATCGATTGGACAAAATGATCTCAAAAAATGACGCTGAGCCTGTGAGAGCAGTTCAATTATTTTTAAAAAGCATTAACCTGCAACACCTGCAAGGAGATATTCCGGCGCTAGTTATTCTTCAAGCTATGACGATCAATGCATTTAGGTGCGCTGATGCCTATCTACGAGAACAATTGTTTCCGAAGCTATACCAGGTTTGTAACAGATAAGCCAAAACTTGCGACCAACCCCAACGTTCCTACCCGTTTCAAGTTGGATGTTGATCCTGAATCGCAAACCTTTTCATTAACTCAAATCAAATCCCTGCTTCTCTTCACAAAAACCAGTTCTATGGATATCGAAGATACAGACACCACGCATGGAAAAATGACTCTATATTGGACAGTGAGGGGTGACTGGAAAGGACAAGCCCTTTCAGCAGAACTCTCGTTCGGAGAGTTTACCTTTTATCCCCGACACCTAAGCACGGCTATGACAATATGCCGGCTGTTGGACGTAAGAGAGAGGCTGGAGCTTGAGGAAAAGGACTTCTAAGCAGGTGGAGAGTTTTAATGAGCGCTCGAGAGCGAGGCGAGTTTCATCGATCGCCTTGGAGACGCGAGCAAAGGGAAGGTAAGGCGTTGCTTTAAGCTTTTCCAGATGCTCCGGAAAGAAAAGGTCTTCCTTTGAACCTCCTACCTGCAACAAAGTGCGGTCGCGATACCATTCAAGTACAACTTCTAAAAGCGAGAAAGCGCTCTCCTGAAATTTCAGAGTGACGGCCCCCTCAACCTCTTTCTCAAAGGTTGCTTTTTCGGCAGGAGAGAAGTCAGTAGTTAGACTCTTTCTTAAGTTTTTTTCCCACTCTTTCTTTTCCTGGTCGAGAAAGTTCGAGATCTCCTCTAATTCTTTATAAGTTGGCCCCTTGATTAGGAGAGTCAGAAACTGATTTTGCAGTGAAGTCTTATCTCTAACAGGAGGGATCCAAAAGTCAATCTTCTGACAGCGAGAGAGAACTGTGGGGAGCAGTTTGCTTGGCTTGGAAGAGAGCAAGATAATGACTGACCGAGGGGTTGGTTCCTCAAAGGTCTTAAGAAGAGCATTGCTGCTGGTTGGGAGCATTCTCTCAGCATCGTGGATGATGAAAAACTGGAGGTGAGCCTCATTGGGGCACATGGCCACTTCTCGAGTAAGACCTCGAAGAGAGTCGATGGAGTGTATGCCTGTTTTCCCCTCGGGGTGAAAGAGGTGAATGTCGGGGTGATTACCTGAGGCGATCTTGGTGCGGTGATGAGGATTGTGAAGGCAGATCACATCACAGGCAAATTGGATGGCAGCTTTGGCTTTTCCTGATCCTTTGGGGCCTGCGAAAAGCAAAGAGTGCGGGATAGTCTCCTTCTTTACCATCTTGGCGAGACGCATCCCTGCATTCATGACGGGTTCTTTAGCTTGAAAAGTTCGACGGCTTGAAGGGCGGCTTTGTACACATCCTCCTGAGGCTGACCTGCATCGATTATCGTGATGCGTTCAGGGTGTTTGTCCGCTAGTTGGAGATAGCCTTGCCTGACTTGTTTGTGGAACTGGAGCTTCTCCAGCTCTAAGCGATCAAGCTCCCTGTCAGACTGGCTCTTGATGCGGTGAAGACCAATTTCTGGGTCAAGATCGAGATAGAGGGTGCGATCTGGAGTGGCAAGTCCATTGCAAGCCAAGGCACATAGCTCTTCAACGTAACTCATCCCAAGGTGACGAGCACACCCCTGATAGACGATCGTCGAGTCATTGAATCTCTCGCAAATAACAACCTTCCCCTCTCGCAAGGCAGGCACAATAATCTCTTCGATATGTTGTAGGCGGCTCGCAAGATAGAGAAGAAGCTCGCTTCGATCACAAATAGTGAAGTCGGTGTTTGGATTTAGTACAAGATGACGGATCTTTTCTGAGAGAGGTGTTCCTCCTGGCTCTCGAGTTTTAACGATGGTGTATCCGCGTGAGGTAAACTCCTGGGCAAGCTTTTCGGTGAGGGTCGATTTACCCGATCCGTCCCCACCCTCAATGGTGATAAAGCACCCTTTGTACTCTTTACTCATCGTCAGTCTTTATTCCTTCTAGTTTTTCCATAACCATCAGAGTATCCCCATCTTTCAAATTGACGAGCTTGACTCCTTGAGTGGCTCTACCCATAACTCTTAGGTCCGCCATGCTGATGCGCAGGGTTTGACCCTGAGCAGACATCATGACCATTCCATCATCATCGGTTACCGAAGCGGCTCCTATCACATTTCCGTTACGTTCGCTCGTAATAATCGCTCGCACACCAACGCCTCCGCGATTGGTCTGACGGAAATCCTCTACATGGGACCGCTTCCCAAATCCCTTCTCACAGACAACGAGAATGGTCTCATCGCCGGAAACTACTTCGCAACTGACAACGCGATCAGCTTCTTTGTCTTTGAGCGCAATCCCTTTCACACCACGAGCCGTTCTTCCCATGGGGCGCACTTTTTTCTGATCAAAACGAACAGCCATTCCGCTATAGGTAAAAAGCATGACTTGCTCATCTTTTTGAACGAGCCGCGCAGCAATCATTTCATCTCCCTCGTCAATGTCAAGGGCACGGATACCTTTGCGTCTCGGATTGCTGAAGGCAGTCATTTCGGTCTTCTTCACTATTCCATTTCGTGTAGACATCAAAATGTAACGATCTTTTTCAAACTCCTTGGCACATAGAATAGTTGCGATTTTCTCATCTGGCTGAATATCTTCGAGGAAGTTAATCAGCGGCTTACCTTTTGAACGGCGAACAGCTTCGGGAAGCTGCCAGACTTTGAGCCAGTAACACCGTCCTTTGTTGGTGAAGATAAGCAGGTAGTCGTGCATTGAGGCAACATAGAGACCTTTCAAAGCGTCGTTTTCCCGTTTCAAATCTAAGCCTGTGACCCCTTGTCCGCCGCGCCTTTGCTCTCGGAAGAGTGAGAGGAACATCCGTTTGACGTAGTCATCTTGAGAGATCGTGATGATAACTGGTTCGTCGGCGATCAGATCTTCGATATTAAACTCTCCCTCAGCTGGGATGATCTTGGTGCGACGGGGAGTTTTATGAGTTTTTTGGATCTGCTCCAGTTCATCGCGGATAATCCCTTTGACAAGCTCTTCACTAGCCAAGATAGAGCGTAAATAGTCGACCTTCTTCAGGAGTTCCTGATGTTCCTTAGATATCTTCTCATGCTCGAGACCCGTCAGCTGATAGAGGCGCAGGTCGAGGACAGCATTGGCCTGCCTGTCGGTAAAATGAAACTTAGCGATCAATTCGTTTTTAGCTTGCTCCTTGTCAGTGCTGGCACGAATAATTCGAACCACTTCATCGAGACTGGCAATCGCCTTGAGATATCCCTCAAGTATATGGGCGCGCGCCTCGGCTTTAGCTAGCTCAAAGCGAGTTCGCCGACGAATCACATCAATGCGATGGGCAATCCATGCCGTGATCATCTGCTTGATGTTCATCAGGCGCGGGAGATTTTTGTCGAGCGCAAGCATGTTGCACCCAAAGGTCACCTGAAGATCGGTAAATTTGTAGAGCTGGTTGATGACAACGTCCGGCATCTCTCCCCGTTTAAGTTCGAGAACAATGCGCATACCATCTTTGTCTGATTCATCGCGCACATCAGAAAGAGCGGTAATGATCTTGTTGTTGACGAGATCGGCAATCTGTTCGACTAGGCGAGACTTGTTCACATTGTAGGGAAGCTCGTCGATCACTACTCTCTCTCTACCAGGCTGATCGGAATGCTCTTCAGTGTGCAAAGCGCCTCGAACAGCTAGTTTTCCCCTTCCTGTGTTGTAGGCCTCATGGATACCTCGATGGCCACAGATAACCCCTCCCGTTGGAAAATCGGGGCCGGGCACAACTTGGATAATCTCCTCGATCGTGGTCTGTTTGTTTTCAAGGAGCAAAAGAGTAGCAACGATCAACTCATTGAGGTTGTGGGGAGGAATATTGGTCGCCATTCCCACGGCGATCCCCGATGAACCATTGCAGAGCAGATTGGGAAATTTAGCAGGAAAAACGGTGGGTTCTTTTTTGGTCTCATCGTAGTTAGAGACCATATCAACAGTCTCTTTTTCGAGATCCTCCATAAGCTGCAGCGCTCCCACCGTCAGCCTTGCTTCGGTATATCGCATCGCCGCGGGTGAATCCCCGTCGACCGATCCAAAGTTCCCCTGCCCATTGACGAGTGGATAGCCCATGGACCACGCTTGTGCCATACGAACCAGAGTAGGATAGATCACCGTCTCACCGTGAGGATGGTAGTCTCCAGAAGTGTCGCCGCAAATCTTGGCGCATTTACGATGTTTGGCGCCGGGGGTCAGATTGAGTTGACGCATAGCATAGAGAATGCGCCGTTGCGAAGGTTTGAGCCCGTCACGCACATCCGGCAGCGCCCTAGAAATAATCACCGACATCGAGTAGCGGAGATAGCTCTCTTTCATCTCATCTTCAAGATTTCGGGTGAGAATGATTTCTTTTACTTTTTCGTTCATAGTTTATTACTATAATTTAGATATCTAAGTTTTTAACAGACAAAGCATGGTTCTCAATAAACGCGCGGCGCGGCGGAACCTCTTCTCCCATCAACATGGTGAACATATGATCGGCGGCAACGGTATCTGGCAGAGCCACTTGGATCAATGTCCGTTTTTCGGGATCCATCGTCGTCTCCCAGAGCTGATCTGCGTTCATCTCTCCAAGACCCTTATAACGCTGGATTTCAACACCTTTGCGCCCATGAACACGGAGAAAGTCTATCACCTCTTTGAGGTTGTAAAAATCGTGTTTGGTCTCATCGGCTACCACCTCAAAGAGTTTGCGATCAGTCACTAGATAATGATCCAGCGCCAGATCAAATTTCTTCAAGCGCTCCTCAATAGCAACAAAGGTCTTCTCCTTGAAGAGCTCAATGTAGGGTAAACTCTTGGGGCGGAATTGACGCATCGCATCGGTTATCTCCTCTTCGGGAATCGAAGCTAGAGTCTCCTCATGCTCTGCTCTCTGCTCCTCTTCAGAGGTCTTGGCTACTGCCAGAAACTCCTCTTCAGAGTAGAGAAACGTCGGTGGCGTTTGCTGGCTCATATAACGAGGGAACTGCCCATTCTCGTTTCGCAGCTCCAGAAACTCTCTAAAAGGAATGGCTTTCCGCTCGATAGATAAGATAAATCTCTCCACATTCAGTATAAGATGGACAAGGTCACGACTTTCTGACTCGTCGAGCTTTCTCTTCTGATCGACATGGGTAAAAGAGAGATCCTGCATACTTAGTTCTAGGAGATAGTCATCCATCTCCTTCTCGGAAGTAATGTAGCGACCCTTTTTCTTCCGCGTGACTTTGTAGAGGGGTGGTTGAGCGATATAGATAAAGCCTTTCTCAACAAGCTCAAGCATATGCCGATAGAAAAAGGTAAGTAGTAGCGTGCGGATGTGGGAACCATCGACATCGGCATCGGTCATGATAATGACCCTATGGTAGCGCAACTTCTCCACATTGAAGGTCTCGGCTCCAATGCCACAGCCGAGAGCTGAGATCATCGTCCCAATCTCTTGGTTTTGGAAGACTCTCTGCAGTCGAGCTTTTTCAACATTCAAGATCTTGCCGCGAATGGGTAGAATCGCCTGAAATTTACGATCTCGGCCCATCTTCGCCGACCCTCCAGCAGAATCTCCCTCAACAATATATATTTCGCAAAGTTTGGGGTCCCTCTCCAGGCAATCGATCAACTTTCCTGGAAGACGAGAACTATCTAGAGCTGTTTTGCGGAGAGTCAGATCTCGAGCCCTTTTAGCGGCTTCACGAGCTTGGGCAGCTAGTGAAGCTTTATCGACAATGGTCTTGGCAATTTGTGGGTTTTCATCGAGATAAATCGCCAGCTCCTCGCCTACGATCTGCTGAACAATAGAGGCGACGTCGTGGTTGCCGAGCCGCTGCTTGGTTTGGCCTTCGAATTGCGGATTAGGTACCTTCACGGAAATCACGGCGGTCAGCCCCTCTCGCATATCTTCACCCGTAAGCGAAACCTTGTCGCTCTTTAAAAGCCCCTTGCTCTTGATATAACTATTTAAGACGCGGGTCAAAGCTGTGGAAAATCCTGTGAGATGAGTCCCGCCCTGCTTGGTTGGAATGTTGTTTGCATAGGAGTAAATCGTCTCCACGTAGCCACCATTCCACTGCATAGCCACTTCAAACTCGACTGCCCCATCATCGCCTTCGCGTGCTCCTCGAAAGTAGACCGGTTGTGGAAAAAGGGGTTCCTTGTTCTCGTTGAGATAAGAGACAAAAGAGACCACTCCCCCTTCGTAGCTATAGCGGATATCCGGACGTTCATCGTCCCTTTCGTCACGAAAGAGAATATCAATTCCGCGATTCAAAAAAGCTAGCTCACGAAGACGTCTTGATAGGATGCTAGCATCAAACTCCAGAACAGAAAAGATTCCGGAATCTGGGACAAAGGTTACCCTGGTGCCTCGCTTATCAGTCTTTCCAACCGTCTTTAAAGGGCCAAGAGGTTTACCCTTCTGGAAGGTCATCTCATAGATGGCTCCCTCCTTAAAGACCTGAACTTTAAAATATTCAGAGAGGGCGTTGACGCACGAGACCCCCACTCCATGCAATCCACCTGAGATCTTATAGGTGTCTTTGTCAAACTTTCCACCAGCGTGAAGAATCGTCAACACAACTTCTAAGGCAGAGACATCTTCTCCCCTCTTTTTAGACTCTTGCTCATGAATGCCAACCGGTATACCTCGTCCATCATCCTCGATCGTCACTGACTGATCTTTATGAATAATCACTTCGATATTAGAGCAATGACCTGCCATCGCTTCGTCAATGCTGTTGTCAACCACCTCGTAGACGAGATGATGCAACCCGCCACTAGATGTGTCGCCGATATACATTCCTGGGCGCTCACGAACGGCTTCTAGCCCCTCAAGAATTCGGATCGCTCCGGCATCGTACTGCTTTTTCTTATTTTCAGTTTCGTTCATCTGGTGTTATCCCATTCGAAAAACAATTGTTTTGATCATCGTCCCAGGAAAGCGATCCCTAAGGTTTTTGATCAGGCGAGGTTTATCATTTTGATTCAGCAAACTATAAAGCGTAGAGTTCATCACCCTCACCCACAATACCCCCTCCTGAAAACTCTCTGCCTTGGTCATCGGAGCCAGCTTAGGACCAATGACATTAGGCCATGAAGCCAGAACCAAATCAGGACGGTCTTGATAGAGCCTGCCGATATCTTGCAGCACACGCGGCAGAAGTTCGCCAATATGGCGCATGGTGGGCTTAGTCGAATCGTATCTTCTGGATGAATATTTAGACGATTTTCGCCGCATAATTATGAGCCCTAAATGAAGTCATAAGATAACAAAAAAAGAGGTAAATATCAAGCAGTATCAGAAGAAGGTGCTGACTTCTTTTTCCTCAATAAAAAGGCTGCTGCTGCCAACGGCAGAATAGCTACTAAAGTCAGTCCACCTGCGACGATATACATCGCACCTGCCCCCCAAAGTCCCGCAGCAAAAAGTGCTGCGGCAATCATGATGAGTATACCGACAACCAGCAGCGTGATTCCCTTTCCATTCCTAAGGCTGCATCTTCTACCCCGCAAATCCCCTGCCCCTTGTGCAGCGTCATTGGGCGGCGTTCGGGAAACCGAAGGGTTGCCTGCTTTATTAGCTTTGCTCATAATTATTAACCGTTTGTTTGGGCAGAATTATAAAGAAAACAGCTCTATATTCATACGATAATCAATAATTTAAAGCGGAGTATTTTTGGTCTGTCCATTCGGTCATCGCCTTCTCAACGGCCAGGCGCAGGCGGATGGATTCCGCCAGATCGCTGGTCCTCGAAATAACCCCAAAACAGGAGAGGTCATTATTGAGAACATAACAGGTGGCCAACTGGAATGAAGAGATCTTGAGATCATCAATAGCCTTCTTGACGGGCTCTCTAAATGAAGAGTCGGCCGAGGTGACCAGCATGTAGAAATAGTTTGAGTCTTCTTGAATCTGGTAGTGACAGGGTTGATCTTTAGCTAGCTCATCCTGCTCAATATCTAGAAGCATGTGAAAGAGTTTTCTTAGAGGCTCAGGCTCAAGGATACTGCGCATAGTGGCAGGCGAGAGGGAGTAAAAAAAGTTCTCCAGCAAAAAGCTATTCTCTTTGGCTTTGGGGCCAAGAAGTCGACAGAGATCGGTCATCAGCTCGGCCTCTTTGGAGATCGTCCCTCCGTTGTAATCTCGATACTCACCCATCACCCTCGTGAGCTCTTGCGAGATTCCTTGACGAGCTTTGTAGAGATCGACAGAACGGTCCTGGCGTAAGAATGGCGCCTTCCGGATGCGTACTTTGAAAACCGACGCCTCTTTATTATATTTCTTTCTTAAAGTACCGACATTCTTTGTTCTGTCGAAAATAATCTCCAAATAAGAGGGCTTATCCTCAAAAAATTCGGCAAGCGTTCGGCAGTGAAGCCTGACCACCCTAAGCACGACCACCAAAAACTCTAGCGCTTCGCCGGTCTGTTGATTAAAACTGATCATCACATGGGGAAGGTCGCGGACAAACTTCAACTGATTGCTCAAAGTGAGAATATCGCGCATAATCTCCTCTTCGTTCGGAGGCATAAAGATCGGATTGAGCCGCTGCTCAACACAGCTTTTCAGCACTCCGGAAAGCTCCTGTTTCAAAAGCTTGGTCTCTTGCAGCGATAGGGGTATGTCCGCTTTTTTTGTGATCTCCAAATAGTACATCCGAGTGGACTCGCTGCGACTATCATTCGCAAAAAAAGACCCCTCGACTACACGAGCGTCGGGAATCAATGTTTGAACCCCTCCAAGGATATGCCTCTCATCAAAAATCTCGTTCTCACCCAAATAACTCATTCCCAGAACGATTCCAACCACCTTTTCCTTGCCATTGAGGCGGGCGTGAATGATTTTGGCGCTAATATACCGCCTCTCGGGAAAGGCTTCTAGGCAGATACGAAGGGCTTTGCGGAAAAGATAGTGAACACAGATGATTCGGCTCATTTGCTTGTATTCACGCGCCGCTTTAAATTCGTTCTTGCAAAGAACCAGAAAGTGCTGCATCTCCGAGAGCACATCATAGTCAAAATCTTGAGGTCGCTTTTTGACCAGCAAAGTGATGTTTTCTTGAATCATCGCCGTCTTTTCATCTGCTGAAAGCCCCTTAATCTCGAGTATCCGATTGGCCTGGTAGGCGGACTCGACCCCAAGGCGAATCTCAGACTCGATGATCGGCAAATTTTGCTCCATAATCGCCAGTTCATGGCGACTCTCAATGCGAACTTTAACCTCACCCCCGACATACATCTGCTCTCCCAGCTCAGGGATTCCGAAATCAACAGCAAACTGCAACAGGGCGTTCATCCGCTTCCCTGGAATCAACCAGCGGCTCACCATCTCATAGAAAAAGCGAAAGACATTTGGACGAAAACGACAGCAGAGAAAAAACGAGAGATCGAAGGGCGGTTCGCCCATAGGCGTCCAACTAAAGATCGGTAACATCTTATGAAATCGGAGAAGCGCATCCTCTTCCTCAAAAAAATGGGGAGGGAGAACGTGGCTCATGATCTGGTTTATAGCACTCACATAAAAGGGATTTGATGAGTGTAGAGGATCGATATCAAAGGGTGTGATCACTGATGGATATTCTTCACTCATAAATCAGCTCTTTATTTGAAGTTTGTTTGTCTGAAAAAACCAATGACCCTTCCACATCTGCGTGATGAAACGACCGAATCTGAAGGGGCAGGCCATTTTTTTGCGCCAACCTGATAGCTCTAGGATGCAGCACCTTGCCCCCAGAGGCATGGATCACTTTCAAGGCTTCATCGAAAGAAAGTCTGGAGCAGAGTGTCGAATCCGTAAACTGCTTGGGATCTTGATCAAAAATACCCGTAACATCCTTGTAAAACTCCACCCTGTCTGCTCCCAGCGCCACTCCGAGCGCCACCGCTGTTGTGTCCGACCCACCTCGCCCGAGTGTAGTGATCTCTCTGTTCTCGCTCATTCCCTGAAATCCAGCTACGATCACAAATTTACCCTGAGAGAGCGATTCTAACAACCGATAGGGACGAACATCGATAATCGTAGCCTCCGAGTGATCAGAGGTGGTGATAATCCCCGTTTGACTCCCCGTATAGCTCACCGCCCCGCGCCCCTTCGCAGCGAGCGCCATAGCCAGAAGGGCGATGCTGACCCTCTCGCCCACGCTGACCAGCATGTCATACTCTCGCCGAGGAGGATCGCTATTCACCTCCTTGGCAAGCGAGATCAGCTCGTCGGTCATATTACCCATGGCGCTGATCACGATGGCAATTTTCTTGTAGTCCGCATTCCGCCTGAGGATAAGATCCGCAATTTTTGAAAAATTTTTTGCTGACTTTACTGCAGCTCCCCCAAATTTCATGATGAGGATTTTATCGCTTTTTGCCATACTTACTGGATGCTCTTTAATATCCTCACGCTTTTCCTGCATGTTGTTACTGTCAGCAGCTTAACGCTTTTTGCTCTTCGCATAGGCAGAGAAGCGCTCGTAGCCTGGCTCGCTCTCCTAATTGTCGCCGTCAATCTCTTTGTTCTTAAACAAATCACCCTTTTTGGCTTAAGCGTGACCTGTAGCGATGCTTTAGCAGTAGGGTATCTTCTTGGACTGAATTTAATTCAAGAATTTTTTGGACAAAAGTTTGCTCGCAAAACCGTTTGGACCACATTTTTTATCTCCATCTCCTTTCTTTGTCTTTCCCTAATCCACCTCGCCTACCACCCGAATGGTTTTGACACTACCCACTCGCACTTCTTGGCTCTCTTCACGCCCATGCCTAGAATTATTTTTGCTTCCCTTTTTACCTTCCTCCTCGTCCAGTTTTTCAACATCACCCTCTTTAGCTGGCTCACAAGTCGCACCTCTTTTGCTGGACGCACCCTCATCTCCTTGCTCGCCTCAATGGTGCTCGACACCCTCTTATTCTCCTTTCTAGGACTCTATGGCATCGCAGCCAACCTTCTCCACGTCATTCTATTCAGCCTGGCCGTGAAGAGCCTAGCGGGTCTTTTGTCCGCCCCCTTTGTCTTACTATCCAAAAGAGTGATCAAACATGAAACCGTTTAGATTTGAAATTCTCCATCAGTCAAAAAAATCTCAGGCCCGAGTAGGCCGCATCCACACGCCCCATGGCATCATCGACACCCCTAGCTTTGTCGCTGTAGGAACCAACGGAACCCTCAAAGCCCTCGACAACGACTCCGTTGATGCGATCGGACTCCAGCTGATGTTCTGCAACACCTACCACCTTCTCGTCCAGCCCGGCACACACATCATCAATCAAGCTGGGGGGCTCCACAAGTTCATCAATCGCAACAAGCCCCTGATCACCGATTCAGGCGGATTTCAGGTCTTCAGCCTAGCCTATGGCTCCGTCAACGATGAACTCAAAAGTCGCGGCAAAAAGAAAGAGAGCGGATCGGTCCTAAAGATCACCGAAGAGGGAGTCCTCTTTCGCTCCTATCGGAATGGTGACAAGATTTTGCTTACTCCAGAATCCTCTATCCAAGCCCAAAAAGATCTCGGCGCAGACATTATTATTCCACTCGATGAGCTTCCACCCTACCATGTGGAGCAAGACGACCTCAAAAAATCCCTCGCCCGCACCCACCGCTGGGAGAAGCGATCGCTCGAAGCCCATCGTCAAAACACAAATAACCAGGCGATTTATGGAGTCATCCATGGCGGAGTAGACTTTGATTTACGCAAACTCAGCTGCGCAACCCTCACCAAAGAGCCCTTCGATGGTTTTGCAATTGGCGGAAGTGTAGGTAAAAATCGGAAAGAGATGGAAGAGATGATCAGCTTTACCTCCCCTCTGCTGCCTGAGGAGAAGCCTATTCACCTTCTTGGCATCGGTGACCTCCCCTCCCTAAAAAAACTCATCCCCTATGGAATCGATACCTTTGATAGCTCCTATCCGACCAAAGCAGCGCGCCACGGATTACTGTTGACCAAAGATGGAGGCGTCAAAATTGCACAAGGGATCTATGCAACCGCTTTTAGACCGATCGAGAAAGAGTGTCGTTGCCCAACCTGCGAGAGCTATACCTTGGCCTATGTCCACCATCTCTTCAAAGCCAAGGAGTTGAC
>JAAKFT010000010.1 GCA_011064935.1 Chlamydiota bacterium
GCGATACCATGGGAGGCAGGTGGAGAGCTTCCAACCGCTCGCCACTCATCGGCACGCAGACCACACCGCTGGTGTACTGGAGCAGAAGAGACATCTTTTCGGGGGTCATCTTCTCAGCAGCTATGATCAGATCGCCCTCATTTTCTCGATCGACATCATCGACAACAATGACAAACTCACCGCGAGCAAAGGCGGCGACAGCCAGTTCTATCTCGGAAAAAAAATTTGGTTTCATTTAGCAAAAAGTATAGATTAAGATCTTTATAATCTCAATAGATCGGTCGAAACGATGAACAACGTTGCTGAAATCGCCTCTTCAACTTATTCTTTGATTACAAAAAATGTTGATTTGATGACCGTGGCTGAGGTCACCCTGGTGGCTCTGGCGATCATTGTGCTCATCGACACCATCCCACTCGGTGGGGGGCTCACTCTCCTAGAAATGGGGGGCATTGTCTTTTGCAGCGCTGCCCTTGTGGTTGGGGTCAAAGAGATGATGCAGCAAAAAAAACCCTTGCCTATCGCTCTCCCTCCAAAGAGACCCGTGGCCTCTCTCGTACGATCTGTGGTTGAAAGGGTGTCAGTTAAAACTGAAGTTGAGTCAAGAGCGCATTGGAATCTCATGAACTCAGCCACTTTCGTCGCCTGTCTACAAGCCTGCAAAAAACGTGGAAGCGAACCTTCTATTTTTACAAATCCTGAAGCTCTGGCAGCGCAGAACATTCCTGTTCCTACCATATTTGAACCTCTTATGACCCCTTCAAAGTCCGCAACAGGAGGCTCTATTCGCGGTAATTTTATGGACCCCGCACCAGGGGTAAATATCGAAGGAGAACTTCGTACTATTGCTTCATTTCTGGAACCTCCACCGCCGACCAAGAATAAACGCTCTCCTCTGCGACCTGCCCTTGAAAAAAGAGAGGCGAGAGATTTTGCTCCTTTGAGAGAGTCGGTATTAAGGATTCTTACGATGGGTAGTCGGGAGGCAATCGGCCAAGCTAGAGAACTCTTCGAGCAGGCCATTCTGCCCAAATATGAGCATGACCTTGACTATGTTCAGGCAAGAGCTCCGCTTATCGGTCAAGTCATTCCTCAGAGCAACGGCTACTATGCTGAAGGTAGCTATGGTGTAGGTAGCTATGTGATCGTAAAATTTTCACAGGGAGAGTCTCGTTGTTTCTTGGTCATGGAAAACAATAAGAAAAAACAAGAGATCACATGTATCGTCGAACCTGAGGGCCCTAACGTATCCCCCCCAGAGTTCACCTTTCGCTACAGCCAGGTCCAGCCTTTTCCCGAGGAGGCTCTGACTGCTCTGGCTGCACAAAAGACGCCTTTGAAAAAGGGTGTTTTTGGTGGAATCGCTTTCCAGTTAGTAGAGCTTGAGAGAGGGGGTAAAGAGGAGGTAAGGGAGATTTATGCGCTTTTCGATAGCGTCAAACCTCTACCGTTAGAAGAGGATGACAAGAGTTTGCTCTTTTATCCTTTTCTGATCCAATGGGAGGGCAACCGCTCCCATTCTCCGATCCTGATATTAGGCCAAGATATCACTGAAGCTCGTGTTCCAGCTCGCAAGGTGAAACAGTTCCGATCCTATCTCAAGGAGAGAAATATCCAAGTGACTGTTAAGCCGTTCGATGACCCCAGTATGACAATGAGGCTTAGGAAACATGGAGATTTTGCCCCAGCTTCTTGCGCCTCCTCGTCCTCAGCAGCAGCCCTGCCTTCATCGATGAGAGACCTTGCTCTCACACCATCCGAAACTGCAAGGATGTTGGGTAAATTGAGTGGAACACCTGATGGATATTACGGCCCCGTCCACTCTGCCCAACTGCTCAGTTTCCAAAGGTCCTCTCCTGGCAAACTTAAACTAGTTCCTCGCTCTACTCTATTAGAACAACATATCCCAACGATAGGTAGTAGTAAGTTGTGGAGGACAGATGGCAGCCTTATTGAACCCTCAGAGTCGATTGAAGCTCTATTCCGTGGTGGGCCAGATTTGCTTTACTTATCGCCAACAACACCTAAACGAAAAAGAGCTCTTGAAATCGTGGAGAATTTTCCCTCCAAACCGCCAAGAGCAAGAGCTCAGCAGAAAGCTGAAAAAGCTCTGAAGAAAGCTAAAGAAGCTCTGGAGAAAACAAATCTAAGTGAAAAAGCTCTGAAGAAAGCTAAAAAAACACTGGAGGAAGCTGAAGAAGCTCTGGAGAAAGCAAATATGCTCCACCCGTGTCCTGTACACACTTTCCAAGCTGCCCTGTTAAGCCTGCTCTGTCTCGGGAGCGACGACGAGATAAAGGAAATAATAGAGATCTCAAAAGAAAGACCTGACGATGAGAGCCTGCAACTGACACTAAAAAGGGATTCCAACTTATGGCATTTTTTTCCTGAAAATCAAGAAGAACAGACTCATCGCAACGATGAAACGTTCCAGAATCAAGTTAGACTATGGGCAGCAAGCCAAGATTCTCCTGAGGAGGCCGAAGCGTGGATCCAGCAGCAAATTGCATGGTGGATAAAACGCCGACAGGACCTCCTCGAGAAACGAACAACTATGATTGAGGCAATTACCCAAGCTGAAATAGAGCCCTGGAAGCTCTCCAAAGAAGATAAGCAGCTTTTTCGCTCTCCCTTCCCTATCGTATTTGAAATGCGGAGCAGAGCTATCACAAAAGCCCATACAACTAGAAGAGGCGTGCCGCCTTTGAGGGCGTGGTTGCGTGCGCACAACTTCAGCACAATTGAGGTAGTTGAAGAACCCTTTCTTGAAACAAGAGATCGCTCTACAACCGATAGCTCAGCCTCGCATCATTCCCAAAACGGCTTATCGATTCCAGAGTGATGGGATAGGCTTCCTCTATAGAAGAAGAAGAGGGCCAGGGGAAAAGGGACTTCCCTGCGGGACCCAAGAGGCAACCTCCCACATAGACAACCAGACGTTGGCAGAGTTTTTTCTTTAGGAAAGCACCGTGCACGGTCGGTCCACCTTCAACAAGTAGTTGGATAATCCCCCGTCTACCCAAAGAGTCCAGCACCTCTTCGAGGTTGATCTCTTGTGAAAGCATCTCTACCTCAATGTGGGCCTTTTTCCACTCCTCAATCCGTTTGGAGCTGCACTTTTGGGTGGTGAAGATCACGGTCGGCTCGGGTTGTGGAGGAGAGACTTTCCCTTCTGAATCGAGAATCACGCGCAGAGGTTGATGCGGATGATCAAGCCCTCGCACATTTAACTTGGGACGATCGATCTGGGCTGTCTTGGAGCCGATGAGGATTGCCTGCGATTCAGCGCGAAGATGGTGGACATCGGCGCGGGCCTCTTCGCCGGTGATCCATTGTGAGGAGCCGTCGGCGGCGGCCGTTCTCCCATCTAGACTCATCGCCGTTTTGAGCACGCAGAAGGGACGACCAGTTTTGCGATGGTAGAGATAGGGTTCCAAGGAGCGTTTCGCATCCTCGACAGCCACACCAACAACCACCGAAATGCCTGCCTCTTCCAGAGCATGGACCCCTTTCCCAGAAACCTGAGGGTCAGGATCGAGAAAGGGAATCATCACTCGACCTATCCCGGCTTGGATGAGGGCAGAGACACAGGGAGCGGTTCGCCCAAAATGGGCACAAGGCTCGAGAGTAATGTAGGCAGTGGCTCCTCGGGCGAGAATCCCAGCTTGTTCGAGGGCTACCAGCTCCGCATGTGGCTCTCCTGGGGCTTTATGATAGCCCTCCCCAACACTCTCACCATCCCGAACGATCAAACACCCCACCCAAGGATTGGGAGGAGCGGTGGTTCGCCCCTTTTCTCCCAATGCGATGGCAAGACGCATAAAAAACTGTTGTTGCTCTTTGGTCTCTTGCATATACTCCTCACAGAATAATTTAGGACAGAAAGATGCTGGATATCAAGTTAATTCGGAAAGAACAAGAGAAGATCGAAGCTAAAATTCGGACCAAAGAGCCCGGTCTTGAGCTCTCCACGGTGATCGCTCTAGACGATAAGATTCGAGTGATTAAAACAAAGAATGATCAGCTCAAATCCAAGCGCAACGAGCTCTCAAAAAAAGTTGGCGAGCTCAAAAGAGAGGGCAAGAGTGGTGAAGAACTCATGGAAGAGGTGCGCGGGATCGGCGATATGATCTCCTCCCTCGACCATGAATTAAAAACTCTCGAGGCCGAATTTCAAGATGCACTCGCTAAAATACCAAATATTCCAGCAGACGGCGTCAAAGTCTCCCAAGATGTCGCAGATAATGTCTGCACCAAAACGGTTGGGGAGAAGCCCACCTTTGACTTTGAGTTCAAAAATCACCTGCAACTCAACGAAAAGCTTCGGCTTTTTGAGTTCCATCGCACCGCTAAAACCACCGGTTCAGGATGGCCAGCCTATCGAGGGCTCGGGGCTAGGCTGGAGTGGGCGCTGCTCAGTTATATGATCGATATCCAAATTCTAAACGATTTTGAGTTCTGGCTGCCTCCGGTTCTGGTCAAACAGTCCATCATGTTTGGCTCCGGTCAGATTCCTAAGTTTGATGGGCAGTACTACCACGTGAGTGGTGGCGAAACGCCTCTCTATCTCATTCCCACCTCGGAGGTGGTGCTCAACGGTCTCCACTTCGACGAAATCATCCCAGAGGAGCAGCTGCCGATCAAATATGCCGCCTATTCTCCCTGCTTTCGGAAAGAAGCCGGTGCTGCCGGTGCCAATGAGCGAGGATTGATCCGGGTCCACCAGTTCAACAAAGTCGAAATGTTCAGCTTCACCAAACCCGATCAAAGCGAACAGATGCACCTAGAGATGATCGATGTGGCTGAGCAGATCTTGAAAGGGCTAGGGCTCCACTACCGTTTATGTGAGCTTGTCACTGGCGATATGTCCTTCACCGCAGCCAAAACCATCGATATAGAGGTCTGGCTTCCCGCACAGAATCGCTACTATGAGGTCTCCTCCATCTCCAACTGCACCGACTACCAAGCCCGTCGTTCGCATATCCGCACCAAAGGCAAATCTGGCAAAACCGAGCTTGTTCACACGTTAAATGGCTCAGGACTAGCGACCTCTCGATTGATGGTCGCGCTACTTGAGAACAATCAAAATAGCGATGGCTCGGTCACCTTGCCCCCAGTCCTCCAAGAGAAGCTGGGCATGAAGCAACTCAAAGCGGCAAATTGAACATTGAATGTTCAATTTGACAAATGGCTTGATTAATAGGGTAATAAATCGCAAAATGGGGTAATATCAAGGTAATACTACCCCATTTATGGCAGTATTACCCCCTTCTTTACCCTATTTTGAGGTTCATTATGGTTAAAACTCTAAATCAAGCCTACCTAGATACCCTTTCTTTTGGTTCTGATGAACTTTCAACTCTTCTAGCTCTAGGCGAATACAGGGGAAAGCAAGAATTATTTTATCTCCAATCCCCTGAAACATTAAAGACTCTTCAACAAACAGCAGTAGTAGAATCGACAGAATCATCCAACAGACTGGAGGGGATTATTGCCCCTCATAAACGCATTGCCGACCTAGTCTTAAAAGATACTGCCCCCAAAAACAGGTCCGAAGAAGAAATAGCGGGTTATCGGGATGCTTTAAGCTTACTGCATCAATCAGCGAAAGATATCCCCCTATCAATCAATGTCATTTTACAGCTTCACGATTATTTGTATCGTTATCACCCTGCAAAAGGAGGCGAGTGGAAGCAAATAGAAAATGAAATCACTGAAATTCATCCTGATGGAACACGTCGAGTTCGGTTTAAACCTGTCTCTCCTTTTGAAACACCAAGGGCAATGGAAGAGCTTGTGAAAAATTATTCTCGTTGCCAATTTGAGCTGGCCCAAGAACCATTAATCGTAATCCCTGCCTTTATCTTGGATTTTTTATGTATTCATCCTTTTAGAGATGGAAATGGTAGAACTGCCCGTCTTTTAACTCTCTTACTTCTTTATCAGCATAACTATGAGGTAGGTAGATATATCAGTCTTGAAAGAATTTTTGAGGAATCGAAAGATAGTTATTATGAAACTCTCGAAGAAAGCTCAAAGCAATGGCATGAAGGAAAACATAATTTTATGCCCTGGTTAACCTATTTTTGGGGAGTTTTGTTGCGAGCCTATCGTGAGTTTGAAAAAAGAGTAGGTGTATTGACAATAGGATCAGGAAGTAAAACAGAGCTTATTCGCAATACTGTTCAGAATATGCTTAAATCTTTTTCAATTTCCGATATAGAGAGAGCTTGTCCTTCTGTCAGCCGAGATATGATCCGTGTTGTTCTACGAGAACTTAGGAATGAAGGAAAAATCCAGTCCACAGGGAAAGGAAGAGGGGCAAAATGGAAAAAGACATCACCCTGATATGATGTTCAATTTGCTCGGATGGTCCCTTTGACGTAGGTGCGGAGCCCTTCGCCAGCCGTGAATTCGGCTCGAACCTTGTAACTGCCGTCGGGCTGTAGCTCGTAAATCTCAAAACCCTCAAACTGCTGTGGCGTGTTGCGAAACTCCCAGGCGATAGTCTTCTCATCGACAACCCCTTTACCTTGGACCTTGCCGATAAGATTATTCTCAAGCTCAATCACAAAAGAGGATGCAGTCATGTCCGAAATGGCAAAGTTGTTGACCATCTTATCGGGAACATTGTCCACCTCGATCGTCTGGGATAAGAGGATCCTCTCTTCCTCTTTCGGGGCGAGCGTCCACCGTGTCTTGAAGACCAGCTCATCCTCAGCCATACTAAAAGTAATCTGTCCTTCGCCCTGCCAAACACCAGGAGTAAAAATGAACTTATGCATAAACGCTTGCTCTTTCAAAACATGAACCTCCGACTGTAGATACTTTGCAATATTCCCAATGCTGCCATAGTCACAAAAACCGAAGAACCTCCATAGGAGACTAAAATCAACGGCACGCCTGTAATCGGCAGAAAGCCACACATCATGCCTATATTAACAATAATATGCATCGCTAGATAAACAGTCACGCCAGCAGAGAGCATTCGGCCAAAGTGATCTTTTGCCACCGCCGTGACCTGAAAGCTAAAGTAGATCAGAGAATAAAAAAGGACGAGCAGGAGCAAAAGCCCGACCACTCCAAACTCCTCACCAAAGGCAGGAAAGACCGAGTCGGTATGGCCGTAAGGCAGCCAGCCACGCCCGGTAAACTCACTAGCTCTCCATCCACTACCCGTCAAACCTCCCACACCAATCGCCGTCAGAGCAGCCCGTTGATGATGATTATCTGGATTAAGCCGCTCATACTGGTACTCCTTCAGCACATGTGTCGCTGCGGGACGGAGATTGTCATAGGAGAGAATACCGAGAAAGATCGACAAAATAAAGAGGAGAGCCACCGCCCCACCAATCGCGGCCGCCCGAACAAATACAGGATGAATATTGCCTAAGTAGAACATCACCAGAGTGATTGGACAGAGAACTAACGCCGTTCCAAGGTCAGGCTGTTTCAAAATGAGAAGAAATGGAATGGCAACGATCAGGCTACCTACCATCGCAGTCCGCCAACTCGAAGCATTAGAACGATTTTTCTCCAAAAACCAGCTCAGTGTAATCACCACGATCAGTTTGGAATATTCGGAGGGTTGAATGCTCACACCGATGAATGGAACGCGATACCAGCGGTGGACATTTTGGATCGGCTCTGTGAAAAAGAGTCCCAAAAGGCCAAAGAGCATCACCACATAGCAGATCCAACCCCAGTCCCGAAGTTTGTTGTAGTCCATCCCCGCAAATAAGAGAAAGACCCCTCCCCCCAGGAGAAAGCGGCGAAATTGGCACTGCACTTTGGGCGTGAAAAATCCAATATCCGATCCCGCACTCAAATGGCAAAGAGGATCGGTCGCAGCAATCACAAGAAGGCTGATCGTCATCAGAGAGAGAATGACTGGGATAACGCGCCAATCAATACGAGAAAGAGTGCGGTGGCTCCACATCTAGTTAAAAAACTTGGTTCTTAAGGTTTTTCCGCAGTATAATTTGCCCCATGGAAATTATCCACTTTCATTTTGAGGAGCTGGTTTCGACCAACGATTGGGCCAAAGAACAGATCAATACTTTTGACCAAAAAAGGCTCACCGTAATCACTGCTGACAAGCAGATAAGAGCGCGTGGACAGTATGGAAGAACGTGGATCTCCCCAGAAAAATGCAATCTCACAGCCAGCTTCTGCTTCTTTCTCAAAGGGAGCGATGGAATCGCAATGACCCATCTTATGGCGCTCTCTCTGATAAAAATGCTGGAGAAAAGGGGTGTCCACGCACGCATCAAGTGGCCCAATGATCTGCTCGTCGAGGGGAAGAAGATCGCAGGCATCCTCGGCGAGACCATCCCCCTCTCGGGTCAGATTGCCATCATTGTGGGCGTGGGGCTCAATATCAATGTGGATCAGGAGGTCCTAAAGACCATCGATCAACCGGCCACCTCACTGCTTCTAGAGACCGGAAAGAGAATGGATATACAGGAGATTCTCCGAGAGCTCGAGGAGCAGTTTGCCACCTCTCTAGAGACCTACCAAAAAGAGGGCTTTGCCCCCTTCGAGACCTCCTTTCACCACTATCTTCTCCCTCGAAAATAGGAAAGCGTTCAAAAGCCGTATTCTGCACTGCCGTATTCTGCCTTATCAATGGGTTCCTTTGGAGATTCTGGTTTTGGAGATTCTACGCGGTTGCCCCACCAGATTAGCATCGCACAGCAGCCTATGCAGCCTGTCATCAGAGCCCCAATAGAAAGAAACCCTATTCCGATCTCGCGCAGGGTAGGATCGCACTCTTGAGTAGCATCTGGACAACGACTAATTCCTACTCCAAGGCAAGTCGCTCCAGAGATCAGTAATGAAACATCAAGTAGGCCAAATATGACGGCTAGTTCACGGCCACTTAGAGCACCATGAGAACCATGAGCCCTCCTTAGTTGAGAACCTATTATTACTGCGGTTGCCATTTTACTTTCCTCCTTTTTATATGACACAAAAAAATAATTATGGCGTAAACACCTAATATTCAGTCTCTGAAGGCCCTGAAGATCCTGAGTCTGAAGAATCTAACTCTGAAGAAGACCCTAACTCTGAAGAAGACCCTAACTCTGAAGAAGACCCTAACTCTGAAGAAGACCCTAACTCTGAAGGTTCTATCTTTGGAGATTCTGGTTTTGGAAATTCTGGTTTTGGAAATTCTACGCGGTTGTCCCACCAGGCTAGCATCGCACAGCAGCCTATGCAGCCTGTCATCAGAGCCCAAATAGAAAGGACCCCTATTCCGACATCGCGCAGGGTAGGATCACACTCTTGAGTAGCATCTTGACAACGACTAATTCCTGCTCCAAGGCAAGTCGCTCCAGAGATCAGTAATGAAACATTAAGTAGGCCGAATATGGCTGCTAGTTCACGGCCACTTAGATCACCTTGAGAACCAGACTCCTCACGAGCCCTCCTATGCGAATTAAGCATTACGCTGGCCATTTTACTTTCTCCATTTTTTATATGATTTATATGACACAAAAAATAATTATGCCGTAAACACCTAATATTAAACAAGGAGTAACCAGGGAGAGAGGGCTTTGCCTCCTTTCAGGCCTCCTTTCACCACTACCTTCTCCCTAGATAGTTATCTTAATGCAATATTAATGCTAATAATGTATAATAGATCTATAATTAGTAATTTAATTAACAAATAGAGGTAATTTATTATGTCTCCTCAAACCCAAAGCGTTGCAGCGGATTCATCAGCTGCGATAGCGAAGCCGCCCCTAACTACAAAAGAGCAGGCAAAAATAACGAGACAACGACGAGTACAAGGTGTAGGCCTGGCGATCGTTGCTCTTCTTGTTGGTGCCGTTATATGTGCGGGAATAGTCGCAGCTCCGGGTTCTGGAGTCGCTGCTTCAGCAGAGGCCATCGAATTATATATCACTGCAATAGCCATTGGGGCAACGTCTGCTGTGGTTATTATTGGTTTGCTCGCAAATAGCTATAGAAAACAGAGACTAGAAAGCAGGAAACCCGTCGACCTATCCTGATGCTGCAAAAAAGGCTCCAACACCACATACTGCGCAGCAGACACAGCAGCAGATAAGACTCGACAACACCCCCCAGGTGATCAGCAGCGCTTGTCCGGTAGCGCGCAAAGCATCGCATCCCTGAGCCGCATCTGGACAATTTCTATTTGCTACTCCAATACAAATCGATCCAGAAATCAGTAATCCTACCATGGCCAAGCAGCAGATGGTGTCTGCCGTTTTATGATCCTTGTAATTGAAATTAACAGTAGATCCTCCACCCCCAGCTTCCATCTGAACGATAACAGACATTTTATTTCCTCTCTTTTTGAACTGACTTTAAAACGAGCAGGGTATCCTAAATGTCTAATATTTAACAAGGATCGTGCAATCTATCGAACTAGACAGATTTGGTGAATTTGCCATCTTGATAGTCATAAATCAGAGGATCACCGGTGGGGATTTCTAAACCTACCACTTGCTCATCGGTGAGCTTATCTAACTCTTTGACAATCGAACGAAGAGAGTTTCCATGCGCCACTATCAGCACGTTCTTTCCCTGCTCCATGTGAGGCATAATCTCTTTTTTAAAGTAGGGCAGCGTGCGCGCGGCAGTTTTCTTTAGACTCTCTCCATTGGGAGGGCAGACATCATATCCTCTGCGCCACAGTTTGACTTGCTCATTGCCATACTTCTCACGCATCTCCTGCTTGTCCATCCCCTGCAGCTCGCCATACATTCTCTCGTTGAGCTCCCAGGCACGGTAGACAGGAACCAGCCCCTTCTCAGCTTCGGGGTTGTAACACTTCCCCCATTTCTCCAGCTTACCTTCACCAGAATGGAGCATCACCGGAATTTTTCCTGACTTGTGGACATTCATGACCAGCATCGCTGTCATGATCGCCCGGACCAAAGTCGAGGTGAAGATGATATCAATAGGAATATCTTGAATCTCCCTTCCACCCTCAAAAGCCTCTTGGATCCCCTCCATACTTAGGGGGATATCGATCCATCCTGTGAAAAAGTTTTTTTTATTCCACTCTGACTGGCCGTGTCTTATTAGAATCAGTTTGCCCATTTTTCCCTCGACTAGTTGTAATGATTACATTATAATCTAACTCTTTTTTAGAAAACAAATATGACAAAAAGACTAAGTAAAACTTTAGCGGCTGCAGGGATCGCATCCCGTCGTCATTGCGAAGCGATTATCGCAAGTGGACGGGTGAGAGTGAATGACCAGACGGTGATAGTGCCGCAAACAATGGTCAGCTTCGAAAAAGATCGGATTGAAGTCGATGGCCATCTGATCAAAAAGGAAGAGAGGAAGCTCTACCTGCTGCTCAATAAACCTTCTGGTTTTATCTGCAGCAACCAGCGGAGAAGCAGAAAGTCAAAGTTGGTCTTGAATCTTTTCGGCGATCTTCCCTTCCGTCTCTTCACTGTCGGTCGACTTGATAGAGAAACAACAGGGCTTCTGCTCGTCACCAACGATGGCATCTTTGCCCAAAATGTCATCCATCCCTCCTTCAACATCTCCAAAGAGTATGTCGCCAAATGTGTCCAAGAGATCACTCCCGAACATCTTAAAACAATCTCCAAAGGGGTCTGGGTAGAGGGCGTCTATGTGATCCCCACCCGTGTCAAGAAGGTGAGACGGGGCACGGTCAAAATTACCGTCAAAGAGGGGAAAAAGCACGAGGTGCGCCATCTTTTAGACCATGCCGGGCTCAAAGTCAAAGAGCTCTGCCGCATTCGCATCGGTCCCCTCACTTTAGGCCAACTGAGCTACGGCCAGTGGCGCCATCTTAGTGATGAAGAAAAAGATAGTTTCAGTACAATAGCGTAATATGGCCTGGATTTTCTTTTTTATCGCTTCGCTGATCATCTGGACAACCCTTGCGGTTTTCAAGAGACTCAAACGGATGCAACGTAATGTCTCAGAAGGTCGGAGCGCTCTTGATGGACTGATTAAGAAGCGTGATGAATTGGCGCAGACCTTGGCTGAAAGGCCATCGGAAAGGGTGGAAGAGGATCTTCAGGCTGTTCTGAATCGGATCGCATTCACCTCGCAATCTTTCAATGACACTGTTTTGCTCTACAATCTGGCTCAGAAGGAGTTTCCAGGAAGGCTCTTCGCCTCATCCTTCGGCCATCAATCCCAACCACTATAATTAGACAATTCTAAGTGATTAGAGGTTCTCTTCTTTAATGGCGCGCTGGAGAAGGGTTTTCATGGCCTCGAAAATGCTCATATTCTCATAAAGCACTTTATAGACCACTTCGGTAATAGGCACTTCTATATTGGCTTTGTTGGCAATCTGAAGAGCCGAGATACAGGAGTAGGTGCCTTCGATTACCATGCCTATCTTCTTTTTGGCCTCCTCAACTGTATGTCCTTCCGCAATGAGTCGGCCAAAGCGATAGTTGCGACTCTGAGGAGAGAAGCAGGTGACGACGAGATCGCCCAATCCTGCAAGGCCGTTTAAAGTGTCGGGGTTGCCCCCCTTAAGCATAGCCATACGACGCATCTCGTGGAGTCCACGGGTGATGAGGGCTGCTTTTGCATTTTCGCCAAAGCCTAATCCATCAGAGGCCCCGCAAGCAATGGCGATAATATTTTTTAGAGCCGCCCCGAGCTCTATTCCATCAATATCAGGGTTGGTATAGACACGAAAAAGTGGTGTAGAAAAGGCCTCCTGGATCAGCGCCATCACTTCGGGCTTGTAGGCAGAAGCGACGATGGCTGCTGGGAAACTTTTGAGCACATCGGCAGCAATAGTAGGGCCGCTTAGGCAGCCGAGTTTTTGGCGATACTCTTCTCCCAGTACTGCGACGACCACGTCGGTCATCAACAGTCCGGTGTTCTGCTCGATCCCTTTTGAGGTCAACACAAAGGGGCAGTCGGGTATTCCTAGCTTCTTGATATCTTCAAAAACCTGTCTCATCCCAGAAGCGGTGACAGCTTCGATGATAAGATCTTTGCCATAGAGAACATCTTTGAGTTCAGTGGTAAAAGTGAGTGTTGGAGGGACGGGGAAACCTTTGAGTTTGGGATGTTCACTTTTCTCCTGGAGATAGGCGATAGCATCTTTTTCGATGGACCAGGAGATGACGTCATACCCTTTGGTAGCGAGAAGATGGGCTAGGGCATATCCCCAGGCACCTGCTCCTAAATATCCGATTTTCATAGGGCCTCTACGTATGTTTTATCCGGCAACGATTTCCCCTTCCACCTTGCGGTGAACTCTTCTGTAGGATAATAAAATTCCTGAGCCAGCTCAAATTGACTCTCTGGAGGTGGGGTAACTCCAGATATTCGCTGGTACACTTCTCGATCAGCTGCTTGCAAAGCTGCTTGAACAGTTTTGATGCTATCTTCCCCCTCTATATTTTTCAAGGGGGCAAAGGTCTTATTGCGGGGATAGATAAGAACACTGCTCTTCTCCGAAAAAGGGAGAAGATCGAAAATAAACTCTTCAAATTTCCAGACATTGGGCTCTTTGGGGAGATCCTTATCCATCATTTTGACACTTTTCTTCACGCCATGAATCGGCAGCGTTTTTTCGGCGACTTTTTCGATAAAATCCATACAAAAACAGAACAAACCGATATTGGCAACGCTATATTTGAGCGCTCCATCGACATGAGCTTCTCTCACTTCAGGAGAGAGCTCCATGTAATCGACAACAGCGATTTTGTCTTCCATTCTAACCACGACGCCGACTTTTTCTTTGGGTTCACTACGTGAGACAGCTTTTAGGGTCACTTCGTCTTCCCTGCGAGCGTGAAAACCAAAGAGTTCTGCATCAAAGGGGTCGGCGAGAGGGTTGTCGATCGAAATGAGACTGACCCTCTCTATACTTTGCTCTTTCCAGCTCTGCCAGAGGCCCGAGCGATAGAGTCTCCGAAGGGCGCCACCATTTCCGTTGGGACCAAAACCAATCTGATCTGGAGCTTGAAGGAAGAGGCGCTTCTGAAAGTCCAGCAAAGGCCACATCTCTTGGAAAAAAAAGTGAACCTGCGGGGGTTCGAGACCAAAAAAACCATTTTGAACAAAGTAGGTCTCTGTCTCGACATGGTTGAGGGGAGAAGTCATGATAGCGAGCTGCAGGGGGCGTTTAGCCGCTTTGCTGGCGGCTTTGACTTTCTCAGCCAAAAGCTGAAAGAGGGTCTTGTTTTTACCAATGGAGACAGGGAAACACCCTTTTGGCCCTTTAAAACGTAGTCGGGTAGCCATTCCTCCAGCTAAAACAAGGCAGGCACACTTTCCCTCAGCGATCAAACGTTTGCCTCTCTCCTGATCGTCTTGAGATCCGCTCGAAAAGAACTCTTGAAGGGGTTGAGGGGATAAAGGACGAGGAGAGGACTCCTGGTGGAACACTCTTTCGTCTAACTGTTCAATCTGCATAAGCAAATGATCCTTTTGGGATTTGGTCAGTTCATCCCATCTTTCGAATAGGTGATCTTGACCTATTCGCTTAAGCTTTGCCTCTTCACAACTTAGAAGAACATCTTTGTGCAATTTCATCGTAAAATGCTGTTTCCTCTTTTTCTAGTTGACTCAACCGATGAGCACTCTCTTTCTTTTTCAAATTTTCTATGATTTTTTCCTCTTGGAAAGCTCTCGCAAGAGTCTCTTGCTTGCCTATCATCTCTTTTTCTCGTCGCAAAAAGTGATTTTGCAACCCAATCAGCTCTTCCCTTAGGTTTTGTAAATAGAGATCCAGCTGTTGTTGCTCTATGAGCCTTCTGGTGAGAGTAAACGTTTTTTCACTCTCCACTATCTCTTTCTCTAGTCGAATCATTTCCGCTTTGATCTCTTCCAGCTCATCTTTTGCTTGAAAGAGTTTTCCCTGAAGCCGTTTAACCTTCTGCTTACGCACGGTGAGCAGCTTTTCCAGTGAGAATTTTTTCTTCATGACGAAACGAGTTGGTCGAGAAGAGTCTCTGTCTGCTCAAAAGAGATCGATTGGTCGACCCCTTGCCGCAAGAAAGCGTGGATTTTGTCGATCCTTTCGAGGGCTTCATCAATTTTAGGGTTAGAGCCTGATGTATAGGCTCCAATATTGATAAGGTCCTCAGCTTCACGGTAGATCTGGAGCAGATCACGCACTTTGCTGGCTTTTTTGAGGTGGGAGACGGAGACAATATCGTTCATAACTCTAGAAAGACTGTTCAAAACGTCAATTGGTGGGAAATGATAAGCCCCTGAGAGTTCTCGGGAAAGGAAAATATGTCCATCGAGTAGTGAACGCATCTGATCGGCGATGGGATCATTGGACTCATCGCCTTCAGAAAGAATGGTATAAATCCCGGTTATCGATCCGTTTTCTCCATTGCCCGCACGCTCGAGCAGCCTGGGCAGCTGGGCAAAGACCGAAGGGGTATACCCTTTCGTCGTGGGGGGCTCGCCGACAGCGAGGCCAATCTCTCTGAGAGCCATGGCATACCGAGAGACCGAATCCATCATTAATATCACATTCTTTCCCTGATCACGGAAATATTCAGCGATAGCGGTAGCGACATTGGCTCCTTTGCTGCGCAACAAAGCTGCCTGATCAGAGGTGGCTACGATAACCACTGATTTAGCAAGCCCTTCGGGGCCAAGATCCTTCTCGATAAACTCTCTGACTTCGCGCCCTCGCTCTCCAATCAGTGCAATCACATTGATATCAGCAAGAGCCCTTTTTGCAATCATCCCCATCAACGTGGACTTGCCCACACCTGAACCCGAGAAGATACCTATTCGCTGTCCTCTTCCTAGAGTGATGAGGCCATCCATCGCCTTGATGCCTGTCGGCAAGATCTCAGTGATCCGCTTTCTTTTGAGAGGTTTGGGTGGAGGTGCGGAGACGGGATAGAAAGTTTCGGGAACTAGATCGCCCTTATCGTCGATAGGGTTTCCGAGGGCATCTAAGATTCTGCCGCAGAGCGTCTGGGCACAAGGAACGAGATGGACTTCGTCGGTGGGAAAGACTTCACAGCCCGGAGCAATCTCCGAGACCTCACCCAGAGACATCAAAAGGACTTTGTGATCCTTGAAGCCGACCACCTGGCAGGGTATCTTTTTTCCATGCTTCCCATAGACATGGCAGAGTTCGCCAATATAGGCTTGTGGCCCCGTCGATTCGATCAAAAGACCAATCACGTGGGTCACGCGGCCACTTAATCGAGGGCCACCCCATTCTTTGATACGATCGGTCTCTTTTTTTAAGTCCAGATTCATTGTCTGAGCACTTTTGAGCGCAAATCTTCTAATTCACGGGCAATAGAGCAGTTGAGAATCCCACTCTTAGTTTCGATACGATAGTCTCCTCTTCTCACGGCCGGATCCGGAACAAAACGCAACCCCTTGATCTCCCGCTTATCATATTGGATCTTACTGCGATGGGTTTCGATAAGCACCAAATCTTCTGGAGAAAGGATAATCTTCACCATATCTCCATTGATCGAGGTAGTAGCTGCTGTCAGAAGAGAATCTATCAGCCTCACTAACTTTTCGGGCTGCGAAAGTTCCTGTCTGATGACTCTTTCGCATAGCGTAATGGCAAAGTCTATAATTTCGGGTTTGAGTTGTTGGAGAAGATGCTTTTTGTGCTCTAATATCTTGTCCGCCAGCGACTGCAGGAGGGTATAGAAAGCCGCAAACTCTTTTTTGGCTCGATCGTACCCCTCATCTTCGCCTTTTTTCAGCCCTTTTTGATAAGCCGATTGATCTTCTTGAAAAGGTTCAAGTCTCCCATCAGAAGAACATCTCAAAACCCGCTCGATTTTTTCTCCGCGAATCACCTCAGACATCTTCTTGTTCCATTTCATAGAGGTTCCACATCACCCGCTCTTGCACATCATCAGGGAGAGCATTGATAATAGCCTCAGCTCTATTGGGCTGAAGATAGGAAAGCATCAGAGCTATCGTCTCAGGATCTTCTCCTTGAATCGATTCGGCCAGCTGATCAATATCCACAATCGTCATGATTTGCAAAAGTTCATCATCATCATCTGATGAATGCTTCTTTTTCTTCGAATAGCGTCGGAACAGAGGGAAGAGCGCTAAGCTGGCGAGAAAAAGGGCCACCGAAGTCAGAAGAAGCCCGCTATAATTACCCCTTTTTTTCTTCTCAATCCATGAACCCTTTTTCTTCTCAAAAGGGACAAAGTCCAGCGCTGTGTTAACCTCAACTCCATATCCATCAGCGAGCATCTTGACTTGCCGCTCAATTTCCTGGCGCAAGGTCTCGGGTGTGGTGATCGTCTGATCTAAAAGTAACGCCTTATCAATCAAAATGCCGATCGAGATGGCATCCACCTCATCACTCTCTTTATTGATAACCACATGGACGGTATTGAAAAAATGGTCTCCCCCAACGATTTTGGCGAGCATTCCATCTACTTTGGCCTGGAGATTCTCTTCAATGATCAGCGCTGAGTTGAGCATCAGCTCCCCATCCCCTTCCGGATTGATAGCCAGATAGAGTTTACCTGTGGTGTCGGAAATCGCGATCATATTGGGATCCAGGCCACGGACCGCTCCCGCGAGATGAAAGGTGATAGCCCGAAGCTGCGAAGTCGTCAGATGGGCTCCTGCCTTCAGAGTCAAGATCACCGACGATTTAGTTTTGTATTGCGCTCCCCCAAAAAGGCGAGGTGGGGCGAGATCGAGAATCACGCTAGCTCTCTTGATATTGTCATACTCAGCGATATCCTTTTCAAGCTGCCCTTTGAGCGCTCGCATTTCCAGCACCTGCAGCTCTTTCTCTCCTTTAATCCAGGTGTTGGAATCAAAGAGTTCAAACCCCTTACCGTGATCATTCTTAGGAATCCCCGCAGCTGCCAGCTCCAGACGGATTTTATGGACATACTCCTCGGGCACCTGAAAGAACCCCTCCGTTTTCTCTCGAAAGGGAATCGACGCACCCTCAAGATAGCTCCTTACTTCGACACTATTGACATTTTGCGACTGATCGGCGGAAAAGAGAGAAACATAGTGAAACGAAGAAGCGCTGATCACAAAATAACACATCACTCCAGCGACCGTAAGAAGCACGGAAATCACAGTGATTTTTTGAAATGGCTTAAATTCTCGCCATATTGCAAAAAATTGGCCAAAAAACTCTTTCATCGCTTCCTAAATTTGCTCTATAATTAACTCATTAACAAAAAGCAAAAAACGATTCTATAAAATTTTCTTGAAATGCAGCGGATTATTTATCCTTACAACGAAATCTTACCAAAAAAAACCGCGCATGATGTCTATATTGTCCATCAGTGTGAAGCGCTGGCAAAAGCTGGTTTTGAGATCTCATTGCTTTGCGGTTCAGGCTCTTTGAATGATCAAGCCCTCTTCGACCACTACAAAGTAACCACGCCTTTTCCTATCAAACGACTTCCCATTGTCCGCAAGAACAACCCCTTAAATCTCAGTTGGAATAAACCTTTCTTTTTCTTCACCCAAAGAGAGATCAACCGCTCCCGTCCCGGTCACCTCTTTTTAAGTGTACTCAAGCAGGGAGAGTATCACCTCAAACGCAAACTCCCTTCCGTCCGTTATATCTACGAAGCCCATCAGCTCAGCTATTATCCCCACACCCCCTTTGATAAATCACTATTTGAGCGGGAAAAAGAGATGCTCAGCCACACTGACCTTGTCACCGTGCCAACACGAGCGATGCAGACTATTCTTCAACAGCCCCCCTACTCACTGACAACTCCTGTGGAAGTGGTCCCCCTCGCAGTTAATGCGACTCCGCTTCCTCCTCCACCTTCTAACCCTCTCACCTTGATGTACGTCGGGCAGCTCTACGCAGGACAGGGGCTCCCTCTGCTTCTACAAGCTCTCTCTCATACTCAGAACTGGAGATTAAAAATTGTCGGCGGCAAGCCCGAGGAGATTGAGAAGCTCTCTGTTTTGTCATCCAAGCTGGGAATCGAAGATAGAGTGGAGCTTATGGGATTTCAGCCACCTAGTGCCCTTCGAGAGATCGTTAAGAGCAGCCATGCCTTTGTGGCCCCTTTTGAGGCAGTTGAACGGATGTCCTATGTGGCGCACACAAAGCTCTATGAGTACGCAGCGTGGGGCCGCCCGATGGTGGTTCCTGATCTTCCTTCCGTACGCGAGCATTTTGAAGATCAAGAGGGTGTTTTGCTCTTTGAAGCAGGAAGTCACTCCTCACTCGCAAATGCTCTGATAAAACTAGAAAACCAAGCACTTCGCCAGAAGCTCCAACAGAAAATCGAACAGCTAGACCCCTTCAGCTGGCAAAAGCGAGCCACCCACTACACCGAACTCCTCAAAACATCGAATCTCCCCTTTCAGAAAAAAGCATTTTGAGCCATGGTCTTAGGAGTTTATTGATGAAATATAAGCGAATGGGCTAAACGCGGCCACAATAATCCGATTACGCTTCTCTTCGGGATAGGAGATCGTGCTATTGTGACAGATGCGGAAGTTGCGCCGCCTCCGCGGCGCAGTTCTTCTTATTCTGTTTCCCCACGTTCCGCTTCGCTGCACGCGGGGCTGCAAAGAGTTTGATCGCTACCGCGACCCATTGTTGCATTCATATGTAATA
>JAAKFT010000100.1 GCA_011064935.1 Chlamydiota bacterium
TTGGTCATCTCTTTTTCGATTCGATTAGAGGCCAGCTGCCCAAAGGTATTGAGGGGATAGGTCCCGAGCTTCTCGGCACTTTCTATGACTTTCTGCACCGGTTTTTTTAGGGACTCTTTCTTGAGCTTGGCCATCTCCAAAGGTGAGAGGAGAAACTCCTCCTCGCCTTTGATCTCCTCCTCCTTCCTAAACTTCAATCCCAGCTGATGGCGGAAATAGTTTTTGAGAGGATAGCGAGCTAGAGAGAGCAACTCTGCAATATCGATGGTCTCTTGAAAGTGTCTTTCCTTGCTTTGGGTGAGTTCAAAGTGTGGTCTCTGCTTCTGCCTTTGCAGGGCTGCTGCTGAGCGATAGTCGGTTTGAGAATAATTTTTCAGCTGGGGCTCTGAACCATCAAAATAGCAGGGATCGAAAGAGGTGGCAGGATGGATGGCGGGGCGATCGAGCTGACAATAAGAGATGATCTGTGAGAGAACGGCAGAGGGTGGAGCTTCGCTACCATCGAGCGGTGAATGGCCGAGATAGCTGAGAATGAGACTCTCCCGAGCAGAGAGGAGGGCTTCCAAAAAGAGATAGCGGTCGAAATCATTTCTGGTGGGATAGTAATCGCTCCCTTTTGCTTGGTAGAGAAGGTCGAGTTTGCGTAAGCGCTCTTTGCGAGGAAAATTGTCGTGATTCATGCCGATGAGAGCGACCACTTTGGCGGGGATAGCTCGCATCGGTAACATCGAAAAGAAGCGAACAGACTGTAGCCGATTACCATTTAATGTCCGGGTCTCATCAGATAAAATCTCTTTGAAGAGCGAGAAGAAGGTGGAAAAACGGTAGCTTCTCCCAATATCGGTTCTGACAAGCTGATCGAGCTCTTTGAAGAGCCCTCTTCGCTCACTTTCTGGAAAGGCGAGGTAGGTCTCCACCAGATATTTCAGATGATTGCTCCACTCTTTGAGCCCCTTTTCTGTGCCATCATGAAGCTGGGCTAAATCTCGATGGAGAGAGTCGATGCGAAAGGCCATTTGACCGAGAAGCTGCCCATCGGTTAGGTCGATCGTGTTGGTCGTGGCGAGTTGCAACAGCAGATCGTCGATCCCTTTGCGCCACGTGGCTCGCTCCGCGCGAAACGGCTGCTTGCAATGTTTGAGTAGGCGGGAGCGATGTTCCCCATCGAACCCCCACCGGATACCCGCCTGCCCGATCCACTCTTTGATCAGAAGAAGATCGCCCTCTCCCCATCTCTGCTTCTTACGGAAGAGAGGGTGGTCAAAGAGCTCTAATAAAGCAGGTGCACTCCACCGCTTTTTCTCCAGTTCAACCATAAGATAGAGCGCTTGGATCGGTTCATTGGTCGGTATGTCGGCAATCTGATAGTCGATCTTCTCACCAAAAATCGAATGAATAAAGGGTTCATAGATCGTGATATCGGGCGCCATCACCAGAATATCTTTGGGCTCTATTCCCTTCTCATCGATAAGTGAGAGAAGGGTGTGGTAGAGATTCTGAATTTCGCGATGGGGTGTCGAAGAGATGTGGAGCTGGATCGATTCATCTTCTTCGGAAAAATCAGAGTGCTGCAAAAGAAGGAGATCGCGCTGCAACAGGTGGAGTTTGCTCTCGCCTTCGGGAAGGATATACTTCTCATCTGTTTGGAGTTCACTCTCCTCTATCAGCTCAGCAAATTTACGACCCACGCGACCCAAGTTGCCGAGCAGTGGATGGTGGTCCTTGAAATAGCTCTCGAGTTCTTCTTTTCCATTCAATAGGCGGCGCTGTTCTCTTTCAGAGACCATATCGCTCCAAAACTCCTGGCAAGCCGAGAGCTGATAGAAAAAGACGGCCCGCTTTTCACCGAGTCGCCGAAAAAAGTCGAAGTGCAGCCTCGAATGGTGACTAAAAGCAAAGAGATGGACCGAAAGATCCTGAGGAAGATCCTCTTTGGGCGTTAACCGAAAATCCCAACCGGCAAAGAGCCGTTTCCAAAGTACGGACTGCCACTCCTCCTTCCACTCTCCATGAGCTCTCGCGCCATAGATAGCGTAGCGCCTGAAGAGCGAGGCGAGTTGCTTGCAGAGCGCTACAATACGTTGCTCTTTGCCCTGCAAATAGCCGAGCAGAGGCTGCCAAAGTGGGGCTTCACTCTCCTGAGCCATGATTTTTTTAATTTCACCCTCCAGCTGGACCATCAATTTGATCCGTGAGGGGAGGGGCCTAGAAAAAGAGGCCAGAGAAGTGACCGCCTGATCGAGAAAGTAGGCCTCAATCCCTGTGACCACGCCCTGCTCAGCTAGAGCGAGGCGGACCCAGCTCTCCATGGCCTGACTCGGGACAACGAGAAGGCGACGGGCAAAAGGATTTAGTATCCGTTCAGAGGAAAATAAATTATTCCTCAGCTCTTCTACCAATGACTCAACTCTATTACTTAAAAAAATCGTCATTCCTGTATATTCTTTCTATGCATTTCAAAAGACCCAAATTCTATACCTCGTTTGCCGCTCTCAATATGTCGCAGTTTTTCTCTGCGCTCAACGATAACATTTTCAAACTTCTGCTTGTCTTCCTCATGATCACGATCAAGGGGCCTGAGCACAGCAACACGATTTTAGCTCTCGTGGGCGCGGTTTTTGTGATTCCCTTCCTACTTTTCGCCTCATTGGCGGGATCGCTAGCTGATCGCTTCAGCAAGGGGTCGATCATCTACTTCACCCGACTTTTAGAAATTATCATCATGAGCCTAGGTGTGGTCGCGTTCGCTTTTCAGACAGCCCTTGGAGGTTACACCGTTCTTTTTTTGATGGCGACCCAAAGTGCCCTCTTTTCCCCTGCCAAATATGGGGTTATCCCTGAGATCGTAGCAAAGGGGCGAATCTCCCACTGCAATGGAGTTCTCACCGCCACCACCTATCTCGCGATTATCCTAGGGACTTTTCTCGCCTCCTTTCTCTCTGAGGTCACTCACAAAAACTTTGTTGTCGCCAGCTCTTTTTGTGTCCTGATCGCTCTGGTGAGCACGGCGGTCAGCTTGGGGATCAAAAAAACCAAGCCACAGGCTGCAACAACCAAAGTCTCGACCCGTTTCATCAAAGACATCCTCGCAACCCTTAAACGGGCCCGACGGATCCGCTATCTTTTCCCTACCATTGTCTTTGGTGCCTTCTTTCTCTTCATGGGAGCCTACACTCAGCTCAATATCATCCCCTTCGCGATGCAAGCCCTCGATCTCTCCGCGATTCAGGGAGGATATCTCTTTTTGATGACCGCTATTGGTATCGGTATTGGCTCATTTTTGGCAGGCCGCTTTTCCGGCAAAGAGGTAGAGCTTGGATTTATACCTCTCGCCGCTTTTGGGATTGGGGTTGCTCTCACGACCCTTTTCTTTTTCCGCCACAACTTCCACGTTGTTGTGCCCCTGCTGATATTACTTGGCCTATGCGGAGGCTTTTATGCAGTACCCGTCGATGCTTTTATTCAAACCGCCAGTCCCAAGGCCGATCGGGGGCGCAACGTTGCTGCCGCCAATTTTTTGAGTTTTCTAGGTGTGATCCTCGCCTCCTTTTTTATCGCTTTTTTAGGAAATGTGCTGGACTTATCAGCGGCTAGTGGATTTTTCATTGTGGGGATCATGACCCTGATGTTGTCAGTAGTTCTTCTATTTGTGATGGCCGACCAGGTGATGCGCCTTCTCATCGCAAAAGTTGGGTACCTCTTATGGAACCTCAAAGTCATGGGACGAACAAATCTCCGTCTCTCCCCGCCAGCGCTGCTCGTTGGACCACGAACTTCATGGCTTGATACGGTGGTGGTGATGGCTACTCTACCCAGGCTCATCCGATATATTGTTCCGATTGAAAAAAATGCCCTGAAGAGAAAGACCCGCTTTTACCGCCTCCTGCGTATCATCCCTATCGACATCGAATACTTCGCCCCTATCGGCATGCCAACTTTACACGAAATCAAAAAAGAGCTACAGCTCGGCCATTCGGTCTGTTTGATGTACCCAGTAGATCTTCCTGAAGAGTCGATGGCAAGCTGGAAAGCTGCACTCGAGAAACATCTCCAAGAGGTGGCTGTTCCCGTGATTCCCATCCACATCTCCAGAACCGCCCCACCGAAAGGAGTGGGCCATATCTCCCAATTCTTTAGCCTCTTCAAGCATCCGATTAAAGTCTCCTATGGCAGCAAGCTTCAATAATGTTGTGTGGCTTGCTTATCTACAGATTAGAAACCGCAGATAAAGTTAGAAAGCGTAGATCACAGACATCTCGAAAGCTTTAAAGAAGTAGTCGCCGCCCACGCTTCTGTTGCGTGGACGAGTCCAGACAGCTTTGGTACGCATAGAAAGGGTGTCCGTCATAGCATAGAGCGCAGTGACTTGCCATCCTTTAAAGTTGGAAAAGCCCGCCGAAGTGTAAGGATTCAAACCTTGAATCACCGCATCGGAGAAGAGCGTTCCAGCAGCATTACCGTGGCCAATCCCTGAGAGATCGAACTCTGGAACAGCTTGTACCTGGACGCTCTGATAGTTGATATCGATCGACCAGTCACACGCTTTACAAAGCTTGCCGAGTGTAAAACCAACATACCAAGCGTGGTTGAAGTATTCATCGCCTGATGAAAAGTTTTTTGTGGCTTCGTGGTTGGCTAAAACCGCTCCATAAGCATAGAGCATTTTGCAGTGAAGAAAATCGATCTTATTTTCATAGGCGAAGAGCAACTGCGAGACCAGGAAGCGGTAGCGAGGGTTGTCTCGAATCTGTACCGTTCCAGCACCAGTCAGATTTCCGTAGTTCAAAGTAGGGGCATTCCGATGCCAGTCGATAATGCTATATTTAATAGCCAACCCGCTGCCGCCGAGCTCAGTAACTCCAGCTTCCGCAATCCAGACATAGTGGTTGAGAAAACTATCTATGAGAAAAGGGCCGCCATGAACGGTAAAGGTTCCTACGTTTTCCCAGCAATCGGTATAGAAGAAATGGATCCCCGGGAAGGAGCTCCCAAACTCAACACGTGATTCAAATATCAACCCTAGATTGCTGCGACCTAGCTCGATGTAAAAATCACGCTTTCCCTCTTGGTGAATATCATATCCAATAAACGCCCGGTCAAGCTCCACTTTTGTCGCTGACCCTCCATCATTTCCAGCAAAGGAATCCCACCGAAGTTTCGTAGAAACCCAGCTACAACCGGTGGTGTAATCTAAAAAAAGGTTAAACTCATTTTTAAATCGATTGATTGCAATATCGGTACCCATCCCACGAGATTTGTCTCCATGGACTTTCTCCCCTGATGACAGCCACCTGGCTCTAGCATCTCCAGCAATAGTCAGCTGGCCGCACTTCTTACGACATTCGATAAGGCCTCGGCTTTCGATAAAGTCACGTAACACACGGCTATCGACAAACGATTGGTTCTCTGGGCCAAAATCACCATCCGAGACGTACCCCTCGGCAGCAGGTCCAAGATTTTCTACTGCAGCGAGAAGCTCTTCGTCTTCATCATCATCATCATCAGCATCAGCATCAGCATCAGCATCAGCTGCAAAGAGGGAAAAAGAGAGAAGTAGTGCTAAAAAGAGAGTCGTTTTTTTCATGATTCCTACCATCAAAGATGGCAGGAATTTTACGCCTCTCTAGATTTTTTGTATAGTGGAGATCACCCAGACAGCCTAGTGCTCTGCCAAGCTTAAATTGGGGGTATCTTACCA
>JAAKFT010000101.1 GCA_011064935.1 Chlamydiota bacterium
GTATAATATTGTATAGAGTTAAAAATAAGGGCTTTAACCGATTAAACCTTCTGTTAAAGAGGCATTCGGTTAGAAGCTAGAATTCACCAAATTAGGATGAAAATGAGTCATTCCATTAGCAATTTTCCTTTTTTCTGTCCCCGAGCTTCTGAGGGAGAGCAGCCCCAAGCCTGTAACCGGAAAGCCGTGCAGATTGTCGCTATGGGTGTTCTTGTAGGATGTGTGGGAACCTATCTCGCTTTTCGTTTCCTGCCCTCAGTGGTGATGGCCTATCCGATTGGCATAGGCATTCCTCTTGTGACAGGTGGAGGCTCTTATCTCATCTATCATGAAATTCGTTCCAGGGCAGAAAAACACCAGGTGGCAGAAGAGGCAAGAAAGGCTAATATTGTCGCGTTTTCTAAGAAAACTCCAGCCACACCAGAAAAATCCTACCCTATAGATTCAGCCAGAGTTAAAGAATTAACAGATGAGATGGCCGATTCTGACGCGAAAAGAATATTCCTTAGAATGGTTGAAGTAACCCAAAAGCAGCATATCACCTTTTCGATGCTAAAAGAAAGCTTGAGTTCATGTGTAGACCAACTAAATCAGTTGTTGAAAGCTAGGAATAGCCCTCCATACGCCTTGGGAATCGAAAAGGATAAGAGCGCCGAGTGGGTTGCACAATTAGCATGGCCACAATTGGAGACTCAGCCTCGCTCAATTTTTGACCTCCGCAGTAGCTCTGAAATTCCACAAGAGAAAACAGTTGTTATTTTCGATGAGTGCTCATATAGCGGTAAAAAAATCTATGCGGAATGGATTGATCCCCTTTGTAGGGCGTCTCCAAAAGTTGCTAAAAAACTTCATGTGATTCTTGTCATTCCCTTTATGTCACAGTGTGCTCACGATGTTCTGAGGAAGCTAGGAGATGAAGGTATTGATATTAGTGTGATTACAAGTGAAAGGCGTATTAGAAACATTCAAGCTGGCCACGAAAATGATATTCTGACCGGTAGCGAACTCCAACTTATAAGAAGCTTTGCTCGCATGGGAAAGGGAATTATGCCCAATCAGACTCTTTGCTATACAGATTGGAGATATCCCGACGGTACTTCGTTTCCTCCCGAGTTTGGAAGAGGCATGGAAGTCCCAGTGAGGTCCATGTACATAGATGACGATATATTCTATATAAATGAGGAATCTAACTTCATCCCTCCGATTCCTCGCATCTACGGAAAGACCCGCGACGAAGAAGGCAAACAAATCTACAGCTGATTTTTAGGCTGATGTGTACACCTCTCAATGATCCTCTCTTTGCGTGAAACTCAGGTGGCCTTGCTCCCCAAATTTGGTCCATCTTGAGGGCGAAAGAACCTGTAGTAGTTGTTTCGCCCCTCCCGGGGCTTATCTCTCAAAAACCCCCAAAACCCCGCGTTCCGGCTTGCGCCTCCACACGGGGCTGTTCAGAGTTAAATCGCTACCGCGATCACCTTGCTTCGTCAAAAAAAAAGCTAGTTTACGTCTAAGTCTTTTGCTTGAGCCATCTTAATATCAGAACAGACGACGAAGATGAAAAAAAATCTGCGTAAACTGTGCAAATTATGGAAAGTTAATCGGTCTGACGCAACCAGAATGGCTCTTGAGACGTAAGCGTCTAACGAGCCATTCTTTTTGATCTCTTATTTTTACATACGTCTCCAAAACTATAAATGCTCTGGTCACGTAGAATAAAACTCTTTTCGTGAAAGAAATCGTTTTTCCTGGCATGATGCAATAAAATATGTTCCGATTTCTACTTTGCTTATTTCTGGGTTTCTTTCCGCTCTTCGGTGAGCTAGCTCTCTCTCCTGAAGTGGTCAATCAGGCTCTTGAAAAACATATCAAATACGATCCCGATGGTCCCAATACCATAGGCCATATCTATATTGGCGGTCACCAGACGCAGATTTCGCAGGGGACTTTTGTTTATGTTAAAAACGCTCTCGAAATGTACAAGGAGATCAAGCCTGCTTTTATCATCTTGGAACTCGATACGCCTGGTGGACAGGTCTTTGCCGCTCAGAAGATCTCCGATGAGCTCAAAGATCTCGATACTCAATATGGAATTCCGATAGTCGCCTTTATCGATAACTGGGCGATCTCAGCGGGGGCCATGATGGCCTACTCCTCCCGCTATATTGCGATTGCAAAAGATGCGAGCATGGGAGCCGCTGCGCCGGTGTTGCAGACAGGGCAGGCCACCTCGGAGAAGGTCAACTCGGCCATTCGGGCGGATTTTGCTAATCGAGCGGCCTTCTATGACCGGAATCCGCTTATCGCTGAAGCGATGGTCGATGCAGATATGATCCTGGTGGTCCGCGATGGGGAAATTGTCAAGCTGCGGAAAGATGATGAGATCAAAAGCAGTGACGAGGTGATCACTACCGAAGGCAAATTACTCACGTTGGACGCCAAAAAACTGGTCGATTTGGGTGTGGCGGATATCCATTTTGAGCCGGAAAAACTGGTTCCGATTACGACTGAAGAGAAGAAGGTAGGGGAGTGGCCTGCCAGTAAAGAGCTGCTCTTCACCCATCCCTTCTTTAAGAAGATCCCCAATGCCAAAATAGTGGCTTACAAGATGGATTGGAAGACCCGCTTTTTCTCGATCTTAGGCTCTCCTGTAGTGGCCTCGATCCTCTTCTTTGGACTGATGATCAGCATCTATATGGAGCTCAATACCCCCGGTTTTGGGGTGGCGGGAGCCTTTGGTTTGATCTGTCTCTTTCTGATTGTTCTGTCGAGCTTTGCGCTGCAAGCCGCCGGTTGGCTTGAGGTGATTTTCTTGGTAGTGGGCATTGGGCTGATCCTGGTTGAGCTCTTTGTGATCCCTGGCTTTGGAATTATAGGGATAGCGGGTATTATTTTGGCGGGGATCGGTCTTTTTGCTCTCCTACTTCCTGGAGTCAAAGAGTTTAACTTTGACTTTGACACAAGAACTCTGAACGCTGCTGGAGAGTACTTTTTGCAACGACTCATCTGGCTGGCGGGAACGCTGGTGGTCGGCGTGGTCGCTATCGCTATTTTAGCTCGCTTTATTGTTCCCAAGCTCCGCCTCTTCTCTCCCTTAGTCCTGAGGGGAGAACAGGAGGCTGCCGAAGGTTATGTGGCGGGGTTTAAGAAAGAGGAGCTTCCATCGCTTGGTGCTGTTGGAGAGGTGATTTCTCCGCTGCGCACGGCCGGCAAGGTGATTATCGAAGGGGAGTTCTACGACGCTGTGAGCAGCGGGAGTTTTATTGAGAAAGGGATTAAGGTGAAGATCATCGCCATTGAGGGGAGTAAGATGATTGTGGAGGAAATGGAATGACTTCCTATCTTTTATTAGCGGTTGGACTGCTCATGATCTTCTTTGAGTTTTTCCTCCCCGGAGGAATTTTGGGGGTCGCTGGGGGTGTCCTGATTGTTGTGAGCATTGTGCTCTTTGCAATACATGCTGAGTCGCTATGGGCGATCCTCCTCTTTGTCATCGTCGCTTTGGTTTTGTTGGGCGCTCTCGTGCAGTTCGCCCTCTGGAGGATTCGAACAGGCCGGGGGCCAAAGAGTCTCTATCTCCATACTGATCAAGAAGGGTATGTTGCTTCGAGCTTTGCCAAAGATTTTATTGGGAAGGAAGGAGATGCACTCTCCGACCTCAAGCCTTCGGGACATATTCTAGTGGAAGGCAAGCGGCTGCAGGCCGTCGCCAAGATAGGATATATACATAAAGGCACAAAGATTGTAGTTATCGGTGGGGAAGGTGCCCACCTAGTCGTTAAAACGAAGGAAAATAAATCATGAGTTTACCACTTTTACTCGCTCAATTTGGCTTAGAATTTTACGTTCTGATGATCTTTTTGGCGATTGTCGTTATCATTATTTTGTCGATCGTCGGGAAGTTCGTTAGTCTCTGGTTTCAAGCATTTGTCTCTGGAACTCCGATCGCGCTCTTTAACATCATCGGGATGAGTCTTCGGAAGATTCCGCCGCGAGTTATCGTCAACGCTCGGATCAATGCCTATAAGGCAGGCCTCAAGCAGATTGAAGCCAATGATCTGGAGACTCACTATCTAGCAGGAGGAAGGGTCCTAGACGTTGTTGCGGCGATGATCGCAGCCGAGAAGGCCAATATTCCGCTGACCTGGAAGCAGTCCACAGCTATCGATCTAGCCGGAAGAGATATTCTCGATGCGGTCCGGACATCAGTTAACCCCAAAGTGATTGACTGTCCTCAGGAGATAGGACAGTACATTGCAGCGGTTTCTAAAGACGGAGTCCAGCTTCTCTGCCGTGCCCGTGTGACTGTGCGCACCAATCTTTCGCAATTGGTCGGAGGTGCGACCGAAGATACGGTGATCGCCCGAGTAGGCGAGGGGATTGTCAACGCCATCGGAATGGCAGAGACCCATGCCGAGGTATTGGCGGCACCGCAGAAAATCTCCCAACTCGTCCTAGATAAAGGTCTCGACGCACAGACAGCGTTTGAGATTCTCTCCATCGATATTGCCGATATCAATATTGGGGAGAACATCGGAGCTCGTCTTCGTGCTGATCGAGCCGAATCCGATAAACGGATTGCTCAAGCCAGAGCCGAAGAACGAAGAGCGATGGCCGTTGCCATGGAGCGGGAGAACATAGCAAAAGTCGAGGATATGCGTGCCCACCTCGTCGAGGCGGAGGCACAAGTGCCCGCAGCTATCGCTGAAGCCTTTAGAAAAGGCAATCTCGGGATAATGGATTACTACCGCATGAAAAATGTTCAGGCAGACACTAAAATGCGAGAGTCGATAGCCTCTTCGCCTGAAGAGGAAGAGGGAAATCCACCAACCACGTAGGGAGGAGTCATGGAATATTTCGATAAGATCGTCGCTTTATTGGTCGTTCTTTTTATCCTCTTCTTTCCGTTGGTCAAGAGAATCCTCGTTGCCCGTCAAAAGAAGCGAGAAGGGCCACCTGAAGTCAGAAGAGAGGTCGAAAGTCGAGAGGAGCAATTTCGTCCATTTGTGAAGCAAATAGCACCCAAACCGGAAAAGCTGAAGGCTCATGCGATTCCTAGCAGAACGGTTGGGCGGGATTTTAAATTTCAGTCAAAGCTCGGAGATTTTCAGAGAAAAAAAACAAGAGTGGAGTCACGCCACGTTGGGACTCGGGTGAAACCGAAATTCAAAGAGACCGTAGTTAGTGATGCACTGGCTCCCCGAGAGCTAGTGAGGAGAAAAAGGCTCTCTTCAATGGATAAGCTGCTCACTGCGCCTCCCTCTCTCAAGAAGATGGTAATTTTGCATGAGATTTTCCAGGGACCCAAAAGCTTGCAATGACTCTGGAAAGCGTCGTTCGGAGGATTGAGAAAAAAGCCCAAGAGGTGGGGCGAGAGCCCGCGGAGCTCTCTCTCGTCGTAGTGACCAAGGGGCAGCCATTGGCAGCGATTGAAGCTCTTTACCAATTGGGGATTCGAGATTTTGGAGAGAATCGGGTTCAAGAGGTTCTTGAGAAGATAGAAAAGAGTCCCAAAGATATCCGATGGCATTTCATCTAATTTTCGGGATGGAAACCCAGTCCTTTAGGGCTGGGAGGAAATCCCGCCTTCGTGTTAAAATATTATTTGCTTTGCGAGAGTCTGCCATAT
>JAAKFT010000102.1 GCA_011064935.1 Chlamydiota bacterium
AGTAAGAGCGGATTTTGTTTTCTCGGCACCATTGGGCGATGGATAAACCGCTTTGCTTTTGGGTTTGGATGATATCGATCCATTTCTGTTTTTCTTCTGAAGAAAAGGTTTTTGCCATGGGTCCTCAGGGGATGAAAAATCACAGGATGGTCCATTTGGGCAAATTCAAAAAGATGGGCAGTTTAGACGCTTACCTACTCCCCTGATAGGGAAGGGTTTAGGCAACTCATCTTGAAGAAGTTCAATAAATCCATTCTTTTCGTAGAAGCGATGTGCAGCCAAAAAATCAGGCGTTGTCCCCAAGTAAATTCTATCTATTCCATGTTCTTTTGCCCAAAGCCGGAGTCGAACCGACGACCTTCGCATTACGAATGCCCAGTATCTATCATAGGACATCACAGCACATCATCTAACCTCAACAGCCAGAGCTGATTATCTACTCTCTAATTAACGTCAGTTGAGGTCAGTTCATGTGAATAGATGTGGCTGAGTGTACCAAATATAGAAGCGATTTCAAGGTCATTAAGAAGCTGATCGCGGCCCATTGCTGCTTTGCGGGAGGGGATCATTTTGCTCTCTCATTTCTCTCGTAATCCTTTCGTATTTACGCGTAACCAGCCTCGTGAATGCCCCTTATCGCTCTCGTAATCCTTTCGTAATCCTTTCGTATTTACGCGTAAAACAGGGAAGGATTACGCGTAAATTACTCCCTCCTACCCTTTGTCCATTTTGCGAATCTTAGTGATCCCTGACGCTGGATTTCCCCTTTCTTTCGTATTTTTGTTATGATATTCCCAATTTTATTCCGCTTTTGGGTCTCATTAAGGACTGCAGGAAGCTTATCATGTATCAGATCATCTATATCTTTTCTTGAAGCTGAACCGTACTCATCAATGAAATCCAAAATCATTTTCTCATAATGAGCATCATCAAAAGCTCTATTTTTTATGTACTGAGCTTTATCATTTGTGACGCCTGCGACTCGGGAAGATACGAAAACATTGGGATAGCGCCCTTCAATCAGCTTTTTATCTCTAAGCTCCCTGAACACTTCCTTGGAAATTTTTCTCTTCTTCTGAATGGAATCAAGGGCAAGAATTTCAGAGAGGGATAGGTCTTCCTGCTCAATCAGAAGACGGCTGTAGTTCTCGTCTATTAGCTTTCCATAGATTGTGAGCTTCACATGATTGCTATCCGATAGATCATAATCTGGTAGGGGGAAGTAGCGTTTACGCTGCTCTTGGAACATCCGCTTGATGCCCATTCCCATAGTGTCAATCATATCAAGGTTAACCATAGCCTCGACAAGGAACGGATTGCGATAGCGTTCAGGGATGTGTTCCCTTAAGACATAATCCTCCACGACCCCTTCATAAAATTCTCCAATATTCTGAAGCGATAGGTGGTCTACCTTCTCTCTAACGATTATTCGTGCATTTTGAGAATAGTCCTGATGAGCGACACAGTTGTTCAGCGCCTCCAAAATAACCTTTGCTTCATACTTGGTCAGCTCGATGGGAATCAGTTGATTCGCTGGTTGAAATCGAAAGCTTATATTACGAATGGCTCTGAATACTCGCTCTACACTCAAGAGAAAAGGCGTTCCATAATGTTCGTATGCCTCCTCTTCCGTATCTAGCCTCCAAGTGATCTGTGCTGGATGTGGATTCAAAAAATGAGAAGCTTCTGGCTTATCCAGCAAAAGGCTTGTAGGGACGTTGTTGAAAAACTCATTTAACTCCAGCTAAGGGTCCGCGGGAGTACTTGTTTTCAATTTTTCTAAATTTTAGCTGCTCTCATCTTGTTTAGGAGAAGATATCTCAAAAAACTCTCAACACTCTGTCTGTCAGGTGTTTTAGAAAAGAATCTTTCTCCAAATAGGCCCTTAAACCTGGAGAAAGCCGTTTCGACAAGAGCTCTGCGACTATACCCTGTCGAAGAAATTCCCTCTCAAATCGATCATTTCAGCCGCTATCTTGCTTGGCATTACTCTCTATTTCCTCTCTCTCGGCTTCTACGTCAAAATGAAGAATTAAGCCGCGCTTTGTAAATAACAGGTGGCGTGATGGATTTTGATGCGGCGGGCCAGTTCATCGAGCAATATCGGCAAGCCACGGGGATGTTTCTGATATCTTTCGAAGGTAAAACCACCTCCAGCACCATTGATTTTGAAGGTTGATGGGAAGAGTTCACAGCTATTGCTAGCCTGCCTGAAGACAAAGGGTTGCGAAGAGATGATTAGGCAACTACCCGGCTTAGGATCCATCGCTAGCCACTTTCGATAGGTATCAATGGTATCAGGACGCCTAGCACCTGGCCGTTTTGGCGTATCGACGAAGAGTACCATAGAGTCCCACTCAGCGGGCAGATCCATCTGCTTGAAGAGCAGTTTCATCATCTCAGTCTCATTTTTTGGTAGAGGGCCTTTCACGTCATCCAATCCAGGTACGCAAGGTCGATCTCCAGTGAGCACGATCAATTTATTGAATCGAACTCCTCGCTGCCACTCCTCTTTCAGAAATTGATACCGCTGCCTTACCGGTTCTGCACTGGCACCCAGCACAATCGCATAATCATAGTCACTCTTCTTGGCATGAATATCTTGAGTCATTTCAAGTTGAGTGAAGAGCTCATAGGTTCTTCTAGGATAGGGGTCATCTTTTGGAGGAATCTCCCACAGCTCGACATCATCTTTTCGAAGCCATTGAGTTTGAGTAGCATCAATGATGGAGTCCCATGACCCATCATGGCATACTTCGAAAGTCTCGAGAACTTTCAGCAGATCCGATGAAGGATGATCACATTCATCAGTGAGAGCCGCCTCTCCCAAAAAGGAGAAGAGCAAGAGAAAAAGAGGTAATATCCTTCTCATTGCCCAAAGCCGGAGTCGAACCGACGACCTTCGCATTACGAATGCGCTGCTCTACCAACTGAGCTATTTAGGCACGATATCCCAACTAGAATAGAGAAACTGAAATATGATTTCAAATAGGGAAATCTTCTAGCTGTATGAAAGATTCAGTCAGATCTTTAGTTTGAGCTGGGATGCTATATTTTGAAGGTACTCTGAGCGTTGGCGGGGAAGCTCAGGGATATCCACTTTGCGCTCTAGATGGTGGAGAAGATGGGCTCGACGGCAATTAAAGAAGACCTTCGTGAGATTAAGGGTGGGGGGAGCCTCTATCCAGCCAAGCTCTACGCCAAGCTTCACGAGGCTGAGCGCATTGAGCGCTTCGATCACCTCAAGCTGATAGGAGTGGGTGAGTAACCCAAGCGCCCGGCCGACTTTATTCTTGATCTGCTCATCGCTGCTCTCCTGGAGTTTCTTGCGAATGCTAATCTCCGCAACCACAGCCCGTGTCGCCCACATGCGGAGGGAAGTCAAGATATACTCTTCCGTGACGCCTAGTGTGCAGGCGTTGCGTGCAATCAAGATATCTCCGATCATCTCCATCGGACTTCCCTGCAATCCGCTCACTTCTATCTCTTCCTCTTTCTCTTTTTCTAGAAGTTCTGCAAGCTCTCCTGTCTGGATGATAGCTGGAATATGCAAAAAGAGAGTAATCACAAGCCCTGTGCCGCTTTGTGCAGGATTGCTTGCCAGAAAGCCAAATTGGGAGTTGTAGGCAAAATCATTCATCTTCCCAATGCTCTCTTCGATCTTGCCCAGCTTATTCCAACTCTTCTCGATCTCTTGCTCTGTATCGAGCAGATAGATTTGAAGATGGTTCTGAAGATTGATGCCTGCTAAAAACAGGCCGCTCTCATCAATAACAAATCCCCCCTCTTCGTGGGCTTGATAAAATCCATCAGTAATTAAAAAATGTTCTGCCAAGAACTCTTTTTCAATCGGAGGGATCTCATCAGAATGGAAAAGACGAGGATTTTTCAGCTGTGTGCTCCCTTTGAGACCATCATAAGCAAGAGATATGATCTGCTGTTGGCGACTCTTGTCGAGAGATGCAGGAAAATTGAATTTGGCGAAGTTGCGCGTCAGTATCAACGAAGAGGCTAACCAGACATTATGGGTATCTTTTTGCCAAGGATCAGGCAACTGATAGACGGGATGGGTTTCAGTCTTTTTTTTCATTTTTCTTCTTTTTTCCTTTTAAAAGACTGGATCTGATCCCTGAGAAGCGCTGCCTGCTCATAATCTTCACGAATGAGGGTCTCATCGAGAGCTTCATTCAAGGCGATCAGACGAAGTGTTGGATTGATCTCAACAATTTCGCCGGGAGCCCGTCCGATGTGGAGAGGCATCGTTTTCTTGTTGGTGGTGAGATGGTGAGAGATTTTTCCGGCTTTAATCAGATCATTGATTAATACAACTGCGAAGACCTCATAACAGGCGGGACAGCCAACCGGGTGTCCTGTGCGAATCTCATCCAAAGTGGTACCGCAATTTCCGCATTCAAGACCGGTCTCTTTCATAGCGCCTTCAGCAATGGGTTCTCTAGGGATGGTACCTTTCAGATGCCTTTCGAGATGGGGACAGTCAGCGCACATAACCGTGTGCGTGATTTTATTGCCAACAATCTCAGTATAAAGAACGGCAATAGGTTTTTTACATTCCGTACAATCAAGGGGGCGTTCAGGCATACAAAACAATCAATCTATTTTGCGTAAGCGTTCGGGTGCCACCTTCAAACGGGACACCATCTGAACGCTTACTAATTTTCGGAGCTTATGTGAGATGTTGAAAAATTGCAACAGAACTGGAAGAGGCGAATACCTGCTGTAAAAAAGACCAAGCCGCTAAATAACCAGGCCAAAGGGGCAAAGCCGCTTGGGAAGCAGAGCATGAGGAAAAAAAACAGAAAGGTCTCTCCCCGTTCAATGAGCCCAGGACTGAAATGCATCCCCTTCTCCGAATGATTTTCCACAAAGATGGCTACCAAAAGAAAAGAGGTGACGCAGAGAAAAATAGAACCGAGCATGAGAAGAGAGAGAAACCCTCTCTCATGGGGGGCGATGCCAAAGAGTGCCAACACAATCGCAAAGTCCACTACGCGGTCTGAGAAGAAATCTAAAACGGAGCCGATGGGAGTGCTCTTATCTTGCAGCCTGGCGAGGGTGCCGTCGAGAAGATCGAGATAGCCTGAGAGAAGAAGTGCGAAAAGGGCAAGCCAAGGGGCTTGATACCAAATGGCCAAGGCTGCAGAGAGCCCAACAAAACAGCCAAGAGAGGTCAAAAAGAGAGGGGTAATAAAGGTAGAACGGGTTAAGAATTTTGCGATTGGATCGACAAAAAGCGTTTGAAAAAATGGTCGCAGATATTTATCAAACACAGAGAGCACAGAATTTCAAAATGGGGTCAGACGTGCATAATTGCATAACTCGTCAGAGTTATGCACGTCTGATCCCATTTACTTTGGGTCTTGATGGGCTCGAACCACAACCACCGGAGATGAGCCTCCAGTGGAG
>JAAKFT010000103.1 GCA_011064935.1 Chlamydiota bacterium
CATTTGGTGCTGCTTCTCTTTGGGTAAAACTGTTCTGATTGAGATAGGTTTTTAAGCAGGCGACTCTATGGTTTCTTTCTAGTCGCTTCAGGGTTTCCAAAGAGTCTATCATCCAACTCCTCATGCAGCTGTCCAATAAATCACGTTTGTTGGGAGTGAGGGCAAGCAGCTTAAGTGCATTCCTTTGTTTAGGGCAAAGAATGGATAATTGATCAAGAAGGGTGAGAAGATTTTGCCTTCCTTTTTCTGTTTCTGTAATGGTTTCTTGAATACGTTTGAACTCATCGAGGGCTTGTAATAGCCACCAAGATTGCGCAGCCCCCTCTCTTGGAAGAACCCTATGGATCTGTATAACAGATGCTCTTTCCCGCTCATTCCATTCTTGAATTTTTCTATTGTTTTCGCTTTTTATATCTTTCAGTGCAGTTTCAATCAAATCATGAAGTTCATTTGAAAGTCCTAATATTTCCAGATCCTCTTGTTCACGGAGCCCCCTTGGCTGGATTTCAGTGGGCCTAACCCCTAATAACACCTGATAATTCTGATCAGTGCTTATGCCTAACTGGTCGGAAAAGAGTTCATAGAGATCCAGATAATCGTAATCTCTCGCTGTACTGTAGTTTGGGTTGAGGATACGCTCTTGCATCCGACCGGCAAGAATCTTCTGACTCCTGAGGTCGTTCTCCCTTAGGCTACGTTCTAACGTTATTTTGCGGTGAAAAACGCCTAGGAATGGCTTTACGACATAATCCTCATTCGGACGTTCAAAAAGCCCGCCTTTGATGATATGATAGAGGCACAAAGTAGAGACAAATAGAATAGCCGTTGCAATAGAGGCGATCACCTTATCGCACGAGGACAGTTCATCCGCCCAGGGGCGAATATAGTACCGATCAAAAAAATTATCGATGTTTAAAGAAACAGGCGTTGACATCCTTAAAGCCTATATTTAAGTCTTTTGCAACCACAATTATATACTTAAAAAGATTGTTTATCAATAATATTCTTTTTTTTGAAAAGTTGTTATTTTGCACCATATCTAGGCGCGATTAGTTGAGGGGGGAGAGGCAGTTTCTCAGCGAGGTTGGAATTGATAAAAAAGCTTTGTGATACTGGATTATCAGATTCAAAAGTTATTTTTAACCAAGATACAAATAAGACAAATCCGTCTTTAGATTTAGCGAGATATTCACCCTCGCCAGTTGAGTCTTCAGGTCTTTTGATCTTGCTATATTCGAGCATGTGGACATAGTCTTCAGCTGGAGAGGCCCAGCAGAGGGCGAGTTGTTCTGCGCTCTTATCCCATCCCAAGAGAGCGACACCGTGTCGATTGTAAGCTCCGAAATAGGGATGAAAATGAGGGAAATCCTTCTCAAGATCTGCGATCTTAGCTAAGGCTCCCTTTTTCTTTAGGTTTTGAGGTTGGTAGTTACACACTTCATGGAAGGACTTATTTTTTCCTCCAATGATCCTCTGAGTGTCGACATATAATGTAAAGCTGCTCTCTCCATTCTGAACCTCAATGGTTACTGTGGTATCGTCAATAAATCGGGTAGTGATCTGCCTAACTCCGCTGCTCAGTGAAAAATATTTATAAGGTTCAGCGTCATTGGGATCACAGGTGGAAATAGGGTAGATGAGTTTCTTTGCATTCACTAACACGAACATTGTGCTTTCTTCGCCGTTATGTTGATCAAAACATACTATGGCTTTTAAGTTGGTAAAATCGGAAACAGAGATGTCCTTGATCTTGTAATATTTTGGTAAAGTCGAGCTTGGAATAGTACTTGAGGCTGCAGACATGTTTTTCTCTCAAATGATATGTGTTAAAAAAATGAAAAATGGCCAATGATCGTTTTAAATTCAATGTGATTCTCCTTCTAGACATATTTCTTCTGCTCGATTATCCTCCTCTTTTTTCTGTGGAGTAGAGATATGGCTCAAGTCAGCACCAATGAGTTTAAGGCAGGTCTTAAAATCGAGATCGATAGGCAACCTTTCACCATCGTCACCAATCAGTTTGTTAAGCCGGGAAAGGGGCAGTCGTTTAATCGAGTCAGGCTAAAAAATTTGATGACCGGTCGAGTCATAGAAAAGACTTTCAAATCTGGAGAGTCCTTTCCTCTGGCGGATGTTAGGGAGGCGAACCTGCGACTTTTGTACGTTGATGTGAATGGCGCCGTTTTTATGGACGAAGAGACCTATGAGCAGTTCACAATCTCTCCTGAGAAGGTCGAAGATGTCAAACAGTGGCTGGTCGACGATATACTCTATGATCTGGTCTTCTACAGGGACGAGGTGGTAACAGTGGAGCCTCCGACTTTTATGGAGTTGGAGATTGCCGAGACTGATCCAGGCGTGCGAGGAGACACCGCATCGGGACGAGTAATGAAACCGGCAACAACGAGCACCGGAGCCCAGGTACAAGTGCCGATCTTTATCGACCAGGGCGAGGTGATCAAAGTCGATACGCGAACTGGAGAGTATGTCTCTCGCGTTAGCAAATAGAACGACTATTCTTCGTGACCGAGCGGCGATGCTCAAGAAGGTGCGCGAATTCTTTGGCGAGCGTCGTATTCTCGAAGTCGACGTTCCGCTTTTAAGCAAAACAGCTCCCATTGATGAACATATCGATCTCATTGAACTCTCTTGCTGCGGGAAGAGAGGTTTTCTCCACTCCTCTCCAGAATATGGGATGAAACGGCTGCTCGCGGAAGGGATAGGGGATATCTACCAGCTCTCCCATGTCTTTCGCAACGAAGAAGTTGGAGAGCGTCATCAACCTGAATTTATGATGGCAGAGTGGTATCGAATGGGCTTCTCCTTGGAAGAGATGATCGAGGAGACCCTTGCTTTTCTCTCTCTCTTTCTCGATCTGCCTCTAGACGAGATGCTCTCTTATGACGAGGCCTTTCGCAAATATGGAAACATCTCATGGGAGGCTGCCCAGGATAGAGATCACCACTTTGCCTTTCATGTGGAGCCAAAACTAGGAGAGAGAGGGTTTGCCGTCCTGAAGGATTATCCCGCAGCAGATGCCGCTTTGGCTCAAACGCGATGGGATGGAGAAAAAGAAGTTGCGATGCGATTTGAGGTCTTATATAAGGGGGTAGAATTGGCCAATGGCTATTTGGAGCTGACCGATCCTGGGGAGCAGAAGCGACGTCTGCTCGAAGCCAATCGGAGGCGAGAGAAGCTGGGCAAGGAGAGCTATCCACTCGACACCGCTTTTCTCAAGGCTCTGGAAGCTGGCATTCCGGACTGTTCCGGCGTTGCTGTTGGGATAGATCGGTTGATGATGCTCCGCCATGGCTGTAACCATATTGATGAGGTGATCCCTTTCGCATGGTAGTTGGTTTTCTCTTTGATAATGACGGTGTCTTGATCGATAGCTGTGATCTTCTTTGGATCTCATGGCAGCAACTCATGAAGGAGGAGAGCGAAGTCAAGATCGACAAAGAGACCTTCGTCAGAGGGCTGGGCAAGACTAACGCTTTGATTTTTAGAGAGATTGCTCCTGAGGTTTCTGAGGAGACACGGCGCCGATGGTCCATACGTAGAGAGGCGATTTTTCGAGAATTGGTGCGCGGCAAAATTGAGTTGCTGCCAGGGATCGAGCCCTTTTTAAAATCCATCAAAAAAGCCAAAATTCCCCGTATCATTGCCTCTTCTACCGCTCCTGAAAATCTGGAGATGTACCTCTCCTCCACTCCTCTGGGACATTATTTCGATAGTTACGTCTCGGCAGAGGAGACACCACGTAGTAAGCCCTTTCCTGATATTTTTATTGCCGCAGCAGAGCGGCTTGGTCTTCCTCCTGAAGAGTGCATCGTCGTTGAGGATGCTGCCACCGGCGTTGAGGCAGGCAAAAGTGCCGGCTGCTTTGTCGTTGCCATTGGCACGACCCACTCTCAGGAAGCGTTAGAGGGGTACGATCTCTACTACTCCACTCCCCATGAGCTTGACCTTGAGATTATCCTAGAGGCTTTTGAGAAGTGGCACAGCCGTTAAGAGAACATTGGAGTAGCAGGTTAGGTTTTATTCTTGCGGCTGCCGGTTCTGCCATCGGTCTTGGCACTCTCTGGAAGTTTCCTTCCGTTGTTGGAGAGCATGGAGGCGGCTTTTTTGTCTTTATCTACCTTGTCTTTACCCTCTTTATTGGCATCCCGCTCTTTATCGGCGAGCTTGCCCTAGGGCGACACGCTCAGCGAGGAGCGGTAGGGATCTTTGCTTCCATCTCTGGAGAGCGAAGCTTCTGGAAAACCGTTGGTTGGCTTGGTGTGGCCTCCTCTTTTCTCATCCTCTCCTACTACTGCGTTGTCGCGGGGTGGGGCCTCAACTACTTCATGATGTCCATCAACCAGTTCTATGAAGCGCATTCCGCAGATCAGATCTCCAACATTTTTCAAATACTCTACACCTCAGGAGATATCTCAATCTTCTGGGCCTTTATCTTTTTGCTGATCACTCTTGGTGTGGTCTATCAGGGTATTCGAAAGGGGATCGAGTTTTGGAGTCGCATCCTGATGATCTCCCTCTTTATACTATTGGTCGCCCTCGCATGCTATTCTGTGACCTTGGATGGTTTTAAAGAGGCCGTCCGTTTTATCTTAGTACCCAGTCCGGGAGGGTTTAAACCTTCAGGCATCTTGGATGCTTTAGGCCTCTCCTTTTTCACACTCAGTTTGGCGCAAGGCGTTCTGCTCACCTATGGAAGCTATCTACGACCGTCGGAAGATCTCCCTAAAACCGCTCTCATCGTTGGATCCATGGTCATGCTTGTCTCGGTTTTGGTCGTGATGATGATCTTCCCTGTGATTTTTACCTTCAACCTCTCTCCCAGTGGAGGCGCAGGGCTAGTCTTTGAAACCCTCCCAGTCCTTTTTGCTCAGCTCCCAGGGGCGATGCTCCTCTCCACACTCTTTTTTGCCCTCTTCACCTTCACCGCCCTCACCTCCGCTGTGGCCCTTTTGGAAGTCATTTCAGCCAACTTCATCGATCTCTTTGGCTGGAGCCGTCACAAAGCCGTTCTCCTCTCTACCGGCGCAGCCTTCGTTGTCTCTATTCCCAGTGCACTAGCCGGCTCCCAGGATCTTTTTAAATCGTGGCTGCCAATCTATGGCCTCAACTTCTTTGGTACGGTTGACTCCCTCGTTTCAGTCTGGCTACTCCCGCTCGGTGGCTTTTTGACTGCTCTCTACATTGGTTGGCATATCGACAAGGCAATGATTCGGAAGGAGTTTCTCTCAGGCACCAAGTGGGTATCGCTCTTTTCCATCTGGTTTTTCCTTATCAAATGGGTAGCGCCCATCGCCATTGTCTTGATCTTTCTCCAGAAGGGCGGTTTTATCAACATCGACAAATTCTTCCTTGCAGTTCCTTAAGCTTTTTCGTTATATCTAAGG
>JAAKFT010000104.1 GCA_011064935.1 Chlamydiota bacterium
GCGAACTTCCCTCCAGGAACCTTAAACTTTGATTTTACAAACGCTCGCTTGGCCTGTTTTCCATACCGTTCAAACCAGGCCATCAGTGCCGGGAGCAAGGCGAATAAGACCACCACGAAAATACCGGCATACTTCAACGCCATGATAAAACCTTGGGGATAAAATAGGGCGAAGAAAAGAGGGGGGACAAAGGCGAGAAGCAGTGCCGTGAGGCGGCCCGTTAGTGTCTGTTTTAACTTCAGGCCGTCGATTAAGAAATCTTTGAGGCTGAGACCCACCCCGAGAATCGAGGTCGAAATGGCAAAAAATGCAAAGCAGCGAGCCGCCAAGCCCACCCAGGCACTATTAATAAGTTGTTGGAGATAGAAGGTTATTTGCACCCCCTTCTCCGCTGCGACTGATAGGCTGACCTCTCCTTCGACAGGGACTGTTCCCAAGACGAGAAGCTGCCAAAGCAGATAGACAACAAAAGGAATGAAACTACCCACAAAAATGGCTCTTCGAAGTAAACGTGCATCGTGTTCCAAATAAGTGGTCAACGTCGGAATAATAACATGATACCCAAAAGAGGTCGTCACCACGGAGGCCGCGGGAAGGATATAGGTCCAATTATAATGACCGAGCATAGAGAGGTCGACATGAAAGAACCCCAAAATGATCAGAACCAGATACGCCGCAACCAGCCCTAACATCAAGAAGCGGTTGAGAAAATCGACCACTTCCGTGCCAAAGTAAACAAAAGTGCCAAAAATCAAAAAGGAGCCAACTGGCCATACCCAACTGGGGATATCTACATTAATCCAAGGCTCGATAAAGTTCTCAAGCAGCTGGCTGCTCCCCACTAGATAGGCGGCAAGCACTGAGTAAAAGAAGAAAAAGTAAAAAATCCATGTGATCACTTCTCCGGGGCGGCCGAGAGTTTTGTGCACCATCGAAATAATATTGGTCTCTCCGCGCAGCCGCAAGTTGACCTCGAGGAGATAGAAAGCGGTGAGCATCATAAAGAGCCAGGTCGCAGTCATGAGCACCAGTGAGGGGAAAAAGCCCGACAATCCTGTAGATATGGGAATGGCAAGCATGCCGGCGCCGATTGTCGTTCCGGTAACCAGAAGGACGGCGCCAATAAAGCGATTGGTTTTACTAATCATGGAATAATCTCCGTTTCTCTAGGTAGAAGTGAGAGGCCCAGCTCTTGAGCAGCCTCTAAAGCAAAAATGCCGATGGCAACAATCAATACGATTGTGAGCAACACCCTTCCCGTCGGCATGATCGGGGGCATTTTCTTTTTCATGCGATAGCGAAGCACCCAAACCATCATGGCAGGCATCAAACCGAAAAGAATCACCGCAGAGAAGCCTCCGGCGAGGTTGAGCATCCGTATAAAAATACCCGGATATATAAAGGCAAGAGCGAAGGGCGGAATCAATGTCAACATCACCAGCGCTAGCCTTCCCTGCTTGACTTTGGGGATTTTGAGCCCATCAGCTAAGAAGTCGACCAAGCTGAGTGATTGAGCGAGGAAGGAGGTGGTGATCGCAAAGAGCGTGAAGGCTTGCGCCACACTGTTGATCCACGACTTGCCCACAATAGATCGAAGCGCTTCGGTCGCCGCGACTCCCTGCTGAAAGGCTTGCAGCAACTCATCGAGAGGGATCATCCCCAACATCACCGCCTGCCAGAGAAGATAGACCACCAGCGGAATGGAGCTCCCCACAATGATGATGATACGCAACCTTTTCAGATCTCCTTTGAGGTACATCGCGAGAGAAGGGATCATATTGTGAAAGCCAAAAGAAATAATCATCAGCGGAATCGCCGCAAAGGAATAACTCCAGTGGTGATGGGCGAGCAGCTCTCGCTGGACATAAGTGCTGCCAAGCAAAACCAGAACAAAGTAGACGATGATCAGCCCAAACATCAACAGACGGTTGAGATAGTCGACCGGTTTGGTTCCAATATAGAGAACAATTCCAAAAAGCGCAGTGAAAAGGGCGCTGCCAAACCAATAGGGCAGTTCCAGATCAAAAGCATCGGCGGCAATCGCCTGCAAAACTCCACCGCTCGCCGCGATATAGGCAATGTTGAGCGAGTAGAAAAGAAAGATGAAGAGCAGCCAGCAGAGTCCCTTCCCAATCGGCCCCAAAGTCTTTTCCACCAGGGAGATCAGGCTTAAATCATATCCAAGAGCCAGGTTAGCCTCGAGCAGCAGCAGTCCAGTTGTGGTCATGAAGAGCCAGGTAAAGAGAAACATCACAATTGAAGGGACAAACCCACCCAATCCTGTGACTACAGGGAGAGCCAACATCCCTGCACCTATGCAACTACCTGCTACAAGAAGAATGCCGCCTAAGACACTCCCCGATTTTATTTTAGAAGCCATAAATTCCTTTTAATTTGAGACAAAAAACAGACGCGAGCTAAGAAAAAATATATAGGTGCTTGGCGCACCAATACTGGAAGAGGAACAATGTATTCATGTTAGTCAGATTACAATAAGATCGCATTATTAGTAAACGCTCTCTTCTTTAGAAAGCAAAGCCTAGATGCACATAAGGACCATGGAGAACAAAGTCCATCTCTTCATTGAAAGATTGTCCGTCATTGAGTTCATCGACAAAATAGATCCTTTCCACACCTTTATGACAGACGATAAACTCATAGCCGGCTTCAAAGTTAAATGTTAATCCTCCAAAACGGCAGCCAAAACAGTTAAAGCCTTTTTGCTCTCTGAGATAATTAAGTCCAAATCGAAGATTTCCGGCTGGGACCAGATGCCAATAGGCTTCATTATGGACATCAACTACTTTGATAGCGCCGGGTTGATTAAATTTTGCCTCTCTTCGGCTGGCTAAAAAAGCGACGCTGCCTCTCCCAACCAAATCCCAACAATCCATCAAACAATAGGTACAATCTGCCCCAATCTCTGGGCCGATCCCCCAAAAATGAGACTCCATTTCAAGACTGCGGGCATTGGATAGTGGGTCTGGAATAAAAGTAACCTCTTCCTTAAAGCCAAGATGGCAAAATTGAATCCCTGCTTGCAAAGCGACGTTAAACCGACGGCGTTCGATAGCTTTTTGGCCAAAAAGGGCTTCAAAGTAGTAAAAATCCGTCTTATCGCGGATCGTCATCTCCCCCGCACCTGTCGCATCGTTATCCGGCTGTGTAAAAACAACAAAAAGATTCCCACTAGCTGCTTTTTGAGCCTTAAACTCAGGTATGTGGGTCCAGCGAACCAGAAAGTCGTTCTCCTCGTTACAAAAGCGATATCTCCCTTCCAAGCGATATCCTGAATGCCACCCCTGGGCGTTGGCTTTTCTTTCCCCTTCCATATCGGTGGCGGATGAAGAGACAATGGTAAAATAAGGCTGGTCGATCGACGAGATCATATACAACCACTCAGCGGAAAGACCGTATTCGCCCGGACATAAATCGTTAAAAGCATAGACTGTGCCGATGCCGAACAAAAACAAACCTAACAAAAATTTTTTCATTGTCATTCTCCCCTTCCCGTTAGAAAGGAATGATATAAATGTTTTTCTGGTTTTATTAAATAAGAATTTCCAAGGAGGTGGCCGGATGGGTGATCTCTTGATATTGAGCAGAGACCGAGTTGATGCGGGCAAAACCAGATTCTGCCCGCACAGAAGCAAGAAAGCGCTCGAGCACTTCCTTTTCCCCCTGCATGTGAGCCTCCACGGTGCCGTCAAGAAGATTTTTGACCGATCCCGTAAGATGGAACCGTTCCGCATGGTCAGCAACCGTCCAGCGAAAGCCTATTCCCTGAACGCGTCCTCGAAAAATCGCGTGTAGCTCGACGTTTTCATCCGTCATATCATCATTCTAATAACAAAATGATGGGTAAATTGCAGCGCAATAAAAGCGAATATCGGACTAATGTCCATAGCTCCAAAAGTTGGAATAATCCGGCGAAAGAGGTTGAGATAGGGGTCAGTATAGAACCCCAAAAAACGCATCGGCTTAGACCGTGCGAAACGGGGAAACCACGAGCCGATCAACCTGGCAAAGAGCATGAAGGTATAGATCTTAAAGATAAGATTTATGATATAGAGGAATGTCATCAAAAAAACCTTTTGGTTTGAAAACGTACGCGAATAAAGTATAGGCTCTTTTTATTTATTTTCCAGCTTGAAAAAAGAGCGGCGATCCATTATAATTTTGTTCCATTTAAAACAATTTATTTAGAAGTTGATGTCTTTTTTTCAATTCAATCCTCGGTTTGTTGGTGTTGATTTCTCTTCTTCCTCTTTGAAGGTCGCCGTGGTTCGCCTGGTGAAAAAAGAGTGGCGGGTTGAAGCGCTTCAAGAGTTTGCTTCGCTAGAAGAACTTGAAAAAGAAGTGAAAAATGGTCACCTCGCCACCGCTCTACCAACTAAGGAGACGCTGGTCAGGCCCCTCGATCTCCCTCTGAAAAAAGAGAAAGACATTCGGGCAGCTCTAGAATTTCAAATGGAGCCCCTTCTGCCCTATCCCGCGGAGAAGGGAATTATTCAGTATGTGACAGCTGAGACCCACTCTCTGGGCAGCCGCTTAACCGTGATAGCGGCTAGAAAAGATCATATTCAGAGCCACCTAGATAAACACGCCCTAGCTCCGGATAGTGTGACCACCGTTCCGCTAGCTCTGGCCGCGCTAACAAAAATTTTGCCTAAAAACAGCGCTCCTTTGCTGATGATGCATATGGGAGAAACGGAGGGGAGCTGCGTCTTGGTTCAGGGTGGCACACTTTTAGCTGCCCGCTCTTTTGAACTCGAAAAAAACGAGATTCACAAAGCGGTTTTAGCCATTGCCTCTTCTCATAAATCTAAAAAATGCGACTCGATCCTACTCTTGAGCGAAGAGAGAAAGCTGGCAGAGTTTGTTGAAGAGGCGACCGGGAAGACAGTTCTTCTTCCTGAAAATACGATTTCGCAGGCCAATATCAGTAAATTTGCCCTAGCCATTGGAACCGCTCTAGCCTCAACCTCCGAAAATCTCCCCAACTTTAGAGCGCAAGATATCCCCTCTCCCCGTCTCTGGAGAAGGGTTCGCAAACCACTTTTGACCTATTTTGTCTGTATCGCC
>JAAKFT010000105.1 GCA_011064935.1 Chlamydiota bacterium
GGGCAAAATCGCTGGTCGATGCGCACCTCTCTTCCACAAGAGTGGGAAGTCTCGGTTCAAGAGCTTCGATTCAAGCTTAAACGGACCGACTTTGGCCATTTGGGTATTTTTCCCGAACAGGCTCCTCTCTGGAAATGGATAGGCGAGAAGGTAGCTACCCGCAAGAAACCCAAAGTACTCAATCTCTTTGCCTATTCGGGGGGCGCAACGCTAGCAGCAGCGCAAGCAGGTGCTGAAGTGTGCCATCTCGATGCTGCCAAAGGAATGGTCAGTTGGGCGAGAGAGAATGCGGAGCTCAATGGCCTTGGCAAAGCACCCATCCGCTGGATTGTGGATGATGCGCGAAAGTTTTTGGAGAGAGCTCTCAGGAGAGGGGAAAAGTATGACGCGATCATTCTAGATCCTCCGACTTTCGGAAGGGGTAAATCTGGGGAGTGCTTCAAAATCGAGTACCATCTGCCTAAAATGTTGGATCACTGTAGGGCCTTGCTCTCTGATCGACCGCTTTTTGTGCTGCTCAGCTGCCATACGCCAGGCTATACGCCGACAGTGGTTCGCCAGTTACTTCGGGAGAGATGGTACAAGGGAGAGATCGAAGCCGGGGAGATGACCTTGGATGGAGAGTTTGTGGTTCCAAGTGGAGTGTTTGCAAGATGGATAGGTTGATTTCAAGCACTAAGAATCCCAAGGTCAAGCAGGCCCGCAAGTTGTGGCAGCGGCGCCAGCGTGATGAGCAGAATCTCTTTCTGATTGAAGGATATCGTGAGTTGCTGCGTGCGAGTGAAGGGGGCCAACCTCTCGAAATGCTCTTCGTTGCTCCAGAGCTTTTTCTAGGTGCAAATGAAACCAAGCTAATCGAAAAGTTAACTCGCCGTGGTACCGAGCTGCTTCAGTGTAGCGAAAGAGTTTTCCGGAGTCTCTCCTATCGCGATAGACCGGATGGTCTTCTGGCCATTGCACCAAAACAATCTCGATCTCTCGAAGATCTGAAGCCTTCTGAAACCCCGCTTTTTGTGGTTGCTGAGGCAATAGAAAAACCGGGGAATCTCGGAACGATTATGCGCTCCGCCGATGCGGTGGGTGTCGATGGGGTGATTGTCTGTGATCGCTGCACCGATATCACCAATCCCAATGTGGTGCGTGCGAGTGTGGGTACGCTCTTCACATTGCCGGTGGTAGAAACAACGACTGATGAGACGCTCCACTGGCTGAAAGAGCGTGGGGTCAAGATCGTCGCTTCTACGCCCTCTGCTCAGGCGCTCTACACCGAGGTAGATCTCTCAGGTCCGGTCGCTGTTGTGGTGGGGACGGAGCAGTATGGGCTTTCGGAGAGATGGCTAGAAGAGGCGGATCTGCTGGTAAGGATACCAATGAATGGCCACGCTGATTCGCTCAATGTGGCGATGGCAACGACGCTTTTGCTTTATGAGGCGTTGCGTCAAAAAACAAAGGAGTGTGTGAGATGAATGCAGATTGTTGTAAGCTATTGAAACCAGGCACTCTCGTGTGTGACGATACGGACACGCTCGCGGGTGCATGGATAGTAGAAGTAGCGCCATTGGTAGTTTTGGTCACAGTGTTGGTTATTGCAATATTAGGACTTCTGGCAAGAGGTGGGGTGGTCACCCAAAGTTTGAATGTGTGGGCGGCTACGCCCAACTGTCCATGTCCTTATACTTGGGCTGCTGTGTCTGGTACTGGCATTCTCATCTTTGCTACATTAATTTACAAATACAGGCCGGTGGAATCTCACAAAACAGAGTTAAACTAGGTCACATGCTTCGGGCGGCATCCATGAGGCCGGCTTTCCTTCCCATTTGACGTTGCAGCCAATCGGATTGGTGAGTGGCACTTCGACCGACCTGCCTTGAAGATGGTCGGCAAGCGCATTCTCGAGATCATTGACGGTCGCTTGGGCAGCATCGAGAGGGTAGTTGACCCCTCTTCCGCAGTAGATCAACTTTCGATCTCCATCAAAGACAAAAAAGTGAGGGGTTTTGAGGGCACCATAGGCTCTGGCAACCTCTTGACTCTCGTCATAGAGATAAGTCCATGGAAAGTGGTTCTCTTTCATCCTCTCAACCATATGGTCAAAGGAGTCCTCATCATAGGTATGGCGGCTATTGGAGTTGATCGCCACAAAGACGACGCCTTGATCTTTAAATTTCTCAGCCGTTTGACGGGTTACTTCGTCAGATCCGACGACATAGGGACAGTGGTTGCAGGTGAAGAAGATCACTAGGACTTTGGCGCCCTTGAAGCTCTCTAAAGAATAGTTTTGACCGTCGGTAGCTGATAAAGAAAAGTCTATTGCTTTTGAGCCCAAAGCAAGTGTGAAAACCATGGCATCATCCTCAAAATGTTTGGAAAAAGTATGTGGTTTCCTCTCTTTTTCATCAAGTTAGGATTTGAAAAAACTTGCTTTTAATTTGTATTAGAACGATAATCGTCGATGGCCGACTCGTTTAAAATAGTAATTGAATGAAACTGAAAGAGAAAATTTTACAAGCAGTAGAAGAGGGGCAAGAGGCGGTGAAGCAGCTCTCGCAACCTCACGGAATCGACTTTATCATCAGCGTAGCTGAGATGTTGGCTGATGGGTTTCGGAATGGGAATAAGCTTCTCGTCGCCGGCAATGGGGGCAGTCTTTGTGATGCGATCCATTTTGCTGAGGAGTTGACGGGGCTTTTCCGAGAGGTGCGTCCGGCGCTGCCGGTGATACCTCTGTCAGATCCGGGCCATTTGACCTGCGTGGCTAACGACCTTGGATTTGAACAGGTCTTCTCAAGAGCCATTGAGGCTTACGGGAAGCCCGGGGACATCTTTGCGGGACTGACGACGAGTGGAAAGTCGCCAAATATGATTTTGGCTTTTGAAAGGGCCAAAGAGCTTGGGTTAAAGACAGTTGCCTTTTTGGGCAAAGGAGGTGGCAAACTCAGAGGGGTAGCCGATTTGGAGCTAGTGATCGATGGGTTCACAACCTCGGATAGGATTCAGGAGGCTCATATGGTTGCGATCCATACCCTCATTGAATGTGTAGAGGAGCTACTCTTCAAAGGGAGCGACGAAGAGATTTTCGGCGAAATGCTCTCAAGCGCTGCTCTTAGGTAAGCTGTGTTAAGACGAGCTTTAAGTTATGGATTTCGGTTTATTGTTCGGGGAAGAAACCGACTCTATGAACGAGGTTTCTTCTTGCCGAAGTCGACCGAAGTACCTGTAATAAGTGTGGGAAACATCGTGGCGGGAGGAACGGGAAAAACTCCGGTCACACTGCTTTTAGCAGAGAGACTGCTCAAGGATGTTCGCGTGGGTATTGTATCACGCGGCTATCTTTCAGAGGCGGAGAAGAGAAAAGAGCCGCTACTTGTCAGTAAGGGCGCGGGACCGCTCTATCCACCCGAAAAGTGTGGTGACGAGGTCTTTCTTCTCTCTTCTCGGCTTCCTGAAGCGATTGTGGTCGCTGGAAAGGATCGCATCAAAGCAGCAAACATGGCTGCTGATGCGGGTGCGGAGGTAGTGATTCTCGATGATGGAATGCAACATCGCCGTATCGCGAGAGATATTGAGATCGTTGTCGTAAATGGACATGATCCGTATGGTGGGGGCTATTTTCTTCCTCGCGGGTCTCTGAGAGATGACCCTAAAAGGCTCCGAGAGGCTGATCTCATCGTGATTAATGGTGGGGAAGAGATTGAGAATAACTTTCCGCAAGTTGTGGTAGAAAATAGACCACAAAAGGTCTTCTTCTCCGATGGAAAGGAGATCGACATAGCTGAGAAGAGCTGTGTGGGAGTTTTTTGTGGGATAGCCAATCCCGATCGCTTCGTTCAAGCGGTAGAAAGGATGGGCTGCAAGGTTGTGGAGACACATTTTGTTGCAGATCATCGGAAGATCGGGAATAGAGAGCTGATGAACTTTTCCTCTCGAGCGAAAGAGAGGGGGGCGGAGCTACTACTCTGCACAGAGAAAGATGCTGTGAAGGGATTGTCGTTCTCAAAATCCGCTCTCCCTATCGGCTGGGTGAAGAGTGGGTTGGTGATAAAAAAGAATCAGAAAGGCTGGGAAGAGTTGGTGGCGAAAGTAAAGAAACTTATCGGAGAAAGTTGATGAAACTTTGGAAAAAAATGCTCGTAGGTCTTGTTCTGGGGATGCTCACCGGTATCCTTTTGGGCCAACATGCACAATATCTGAAACCGGTTGGCTCGCTGTTTCTTGGTCTTCTCAACATGTTGGTGGTGCTGCTGGTTTTCTCATCGATGACTGTTGGTGTGACATCGATCAACGATATGAGAAAGCTTGGACGCGTGGGCTTAAAGACGATAGGGCTCTATGCGGGTACCACTACGCTTGCGATTATTATTGGCCTTGCTTTTGCGAAGATTTTTAAGCCGGGGTTGGGGATAGGGCTCATCCAGGATGCGGTTCCTGTGACTCTTGAAGAGACGCCGGATTTCTTAAATATGTTTCTATCGATGGTGCCGGAAAACCCCATCGGTTCTTTGGCCAATGGACATATTTTACAGGTGATTGTCTTCTCTATCTTTTTAGGTTTAGGGATTACCTTTGCGGGCGAGAAGGGCAAACCTTTGGCGAAAGTCATGGAGTCGCTCTCTGAGGCGATGTTCAGCATTACTGGCATCGTCATGAAGTTTGCACCTTACGGGATCTTTGCGATCATGGCTTGGGTCTCGGGGACTTTTGGCGTTGCCATTTTGCTCCCTCTTCTGAAACTTTTGATTATCCACTATTGCGCTTGTCTGATTCATATGGTCTTTGTTTTAGGAGGGATACTGATCTTTGCAGCAAAGGTTCGTCCGGGCCCTTTCTTTAAGGGGATGACCGATGCGATTACGCTAGCAGCTTCAACGACTAGCAGTTCCGCGACTCTTCCAGCGACCCTTCATTGTACACAGGAAAACCTTGGGGTTTCTAAGAATATTTCCAGTTTTGTGCTTCCTATTGGGGCAACGATTAATATGAACGGGACTGCCATCTTTCAGGGGATTGCCGCTGCCTTTATCGCTCAAGCCTATGGCATTGAGTTGGGG
>JAAKFT010000106.1 GCA_011064935.1 Chlamydiota bacterium
TCCCATCTGGGATGGGGGAGCGACAATTTGTCGCTCTCCATGCGCTTTTGGCCATAAAAGAGCATGTCGATATCGATCACTCGGGGCTCTTCTTTGGGTTTGGCCACTTTTCCCATCGCACTCTCGATCTCTTCGAGCTTGGAGAATAGCTCAGTCGGGGTGAGAGAGGTTCGGAGTCGACAGACCGCGTTGAGATAGTCTCGTTGCTCTACGGAACTCACCGGTGTGGTGAGAAAAGGGCGCGAGACCTCTACCTCCCAGACTTGATCGAGCTTGGCAATCGCTCGCACCGTCTTTTCCATGACGGCAAAACTATCGCCAATGTTGCCTCCTAATCCCAGATAACATATAGCCATTGAAGACGAACTCTTCTTTTGTTGAAAAATAGAGCTCTAACCGGTAAGATTAGCACCCCCTGGACCGATAGCTCAGTGGATAGAGCACCCGCCTTCTAAGCGGGTGGTCGCAGGTTCAAATCCTGCTCGGTCCAATCCTAGTAATTTAACACTTTCGTTTCACGAAGTTAGTCGCCTCGGTAGCCCAAGGGACTACTCTCGGACAAACAACTCTCCGGTGACCCTCCATCGGGAGGCTCACCTCCGGTGTTTGTGGTTCAAATCCTGCTCGGTCCATTTTTGGCGGCATCTTGTGACGATCACTCGCCTCCTCGGTAGCCGAAGCGGCCACTCTCGGACGATCATCTCTCCGATCGACCTCAATCGTGAGGTCGATCTCCGGTGGGCGTCGTCTACTGCCCTTCCTGAGGCTGCTCTTCCACTGGCTGTTCTTTCGGAGACTCTTCTTTAGCAGAGGGCTCTTCTTCAGCAGAGGGCTCTTTTTCGCCTTCATTGGGCTCTTCGAGAATCTCCAGATTGACGCGAATGCCATTGCGGCTTGCCACGGACATCAGGAGAGCGCGGATTGCGTTAATCGTCTTCCCTTTTTTTCCGATGATTTTACCGATATCGGATTTTTCGACCGAAAGTTCGAGAATCACTGTGTGAGTACCACCCACTTCATTGATTTTGACCTGGTCTGGATGGTCAACCAAATTCTTAACAATATAAGCTACAAATTCTTTCATGTTTCTATTCCTATCCTACTTAGCTAAATGCGGTATCGTTCAACACAGACTACTATAGAAATAGATTATTATTCCACCAAAGATTTTTTTGTTATTTCTCGAGAAGTCTCATCGAATGATGGAATCTATAATTTTTTGCATATCCTCGGGAATCGGGGCTTTAAATTCTACCTTTTCTCCACTGATGGGGTGGACAAAGCGGAGAATTTCAGCGTGCAGTAGTTGGTGGGTGAGGCCGTATTTTTTATTGAGGTAGTGATTGCCATAGACCGGATCTCCGAGGATGGGAGCTCGGATAGATTTGAGGTGGACGCGAAGTTGGTGGGTTCTGCCGGTCTTGGGTATGAGACGGACCAAGGAGAGCTCTCCATTGTGAACGAGCGAATGAGTCTCGGTCTGGGCCTCGCGGCCCCGTTCTTTGAGGATGGTCATCTCCTTGCGGCGGACGGGATGTCTGCCGATCGGTTGGTCGATCAGCCGGTTGCCTGGATTGCTTATGCAAATGGCGAGATACTCTTTGTGGACTTGACGGTTGGCAAAGAGGGTCGACAGTTTCATCTGGGCCTCTTCGTTTTTAGCTGCGACGAGTAGGCCCGAAGTACCTTTGTCGAGACGATGAACGATGCCGGGGCGAAGACTCTCTGCTGCTTTCAGCTGCTTGCAGTGAAAAAGGAGGCCATTGACCAAGGTGCCAGAGGAATGCCCAGCGCCTGGATGAACGACCAACCCTGCTGGTTTGTTGATGACGAGTAGCTCTTCATCTTCATAGAGAATATCGAGCGGAATCTCCTCGGGTTCCAGAGAGATTTCGGGTGAGAGGACAAACTGGATCTCAATCTCATCGGCAGAACGGAGATGGATCCGTTTTTTGACTTGTTTACCATTGACTAAGACCAGCTGCCGGTCGATCAGCTGCTGAAAATAGGTGCGCGAAAGCTCTGGAAAACGAGTTGCTAAAAGAGTATCGAGGCGAAGTTTCTCTTCTTCCTCGGTGACAATGTGGGTTTTACTGTTCATCTTCGTAGGGGAGGGCCAAAAGGCATAAAGGGTGGTTTTCAAAAGGGTAGCCAGGAACCAGCCGTTTGAGCAGGCTGACTACGTTGGCTTCTAGGTTCTCTAATTGCTGAACGGAGAGGAGCGATGAGGTGGGTTTGCCCAAGTAGCGTTTTTGATTGTAGTTGGCTTTTTGTAGGTAGTCGCCACCACCGGTCAAAAGTGATGCAAGATAGGGATTGGCCTCTTCCATACCCTCTTCAAAGTTAGAGTCGGGAGAGAAGCCTACAAATAGTTTTAGCTGAAAGGGGAGGTGGTTCATAATTATTACGTTTCCCTCATTTTTTTGGCGGCCTGTTGAGCTCTCGTTGCACTGGATTGCGACTGGATGATCAAGCTTGCCTCCAGGGAGGATATAAATTGATTATAGAGCTGCTTTCCTTTCTCTTCTCCGGCAGTTTGTATCAGGGCAGCCTTGACATCCGAGAGGGTTTTGACCTTGGTGTCCATACCACTTCCGCCTGGGGATGAAGGAGGCATAGCTCCTTGGGTTTGATCGGTGGATTTGGGAGGCTCTGCCCCTCCTACGCCTGGTGCTGTCATTCTTCTGCTCCTTGGATGTTTTTAACCCGTTTGAGTTCTTTGTTGGCGATTCGAATGCCTTTGGCGCTCACTCCTTTCACTGCCACATCGCCCATATCCAGTTCAACTTTTTTCACCTTCTGCCTTGCCTTGGGTTTGAAATGGATTTGCACTTTTGGCTCCTCGCGACTCGAAAGAAATTCTAACTTCTGGTCTTCATCAAGGAAGTGATAGAGTTTCTCGTGGATAAACTGTTTGATGATAAATCGTTTGGCGTAAGGAAATTGGCTCTTTTGCTCGCGATAGATGACGTTGAAGACACTCGTTTTGTCCGCAACGCCTATCCAGACGGGTGGCTTTTGCTGGGTATGGATATATTGCTTCTCAGGGATAGAAATAATCTGATAGCTGCCATCGCCATACATAAGCAGAAGCTTGTCGTAGTTGGTACATTCGATCATGGTCTCGGCGCTCACTTTCATGCCCAGAAAGCCGCTGCTTTCATCGTAACCGACCCGCACTTTTCGTTTAGCAATTTCCTTGATATCCAGCTCTCGGATCTCTTTTAATTTGGTTCGGCGGGGGAAGAGATCGCCATACTTAGTGAGAAGCCCTTGAAGATAGGTGATCGTGTATTTTTTGATGTTTTCGAGGTTTTTCTCTACCTTGGTGAGCAGTTTTTCGCACTCGTGGATCTCTTCCTGGTTCTTATTGATATCAAAGAGCGAGATGCGCCGAATCGGAATCCGCACCAGCCGCTCGAGATCCTCTTTGGTTGGTTTGCGTGAGAGCTTAGAGTGGAATGGTTTTAAGCCGTCGTCGATGGTCTTGAATATCTGGTCGTAGGAAGCGATCTTTTCAATCATTTTGTAGAGTCGGTTTTCAATGAAGATCTGTTCGAGCGTCTTCTCGAAAATCTTCTCCAGCAGCCGCTCTTTTTCGATCTCAAGCTCACCCTTTAGATACCCTTGGAGTAGTTCAACATGCTGTTTCAGCACCTCTTCTACCCGACCTTCCCAAGGCATGTGGTCTTTGATTGCCAGCAGCTGGGCGTGGAGCGTGACTTCGCAGTCGGTGAAAGCATAGAGCGTATCGACCACATTGGCGGCATACTGTCCGCGAGGAAGTTTGATCTCGACCGCCACATTTTCAGCGGTATAGTCGCTGATAGAATCAATCTTGATCCTGCCCTTTTTCGCAGCATCATCCACCGAGCGAATCAACGATTCGGTCGTCGTGCCATGGCAGATCTCCTTGATGAGGAGGGTTTTGTCGTCGACGATTTCGATGCGAGCGCGCAGTTTAACCTTGCCCTGCCCTGCGTCATACTCTGAAACATCCATCGTTCCACCCGCAGGAAAATCGGGATAGAGCGTGAAGGACTCTCCATTCAAATGAGCAATCTCCGCTTCCAGGAGCTCCTTGAAATTGTGCGGAAAGATCTTGGTCGCCATGCCGACGGCAATCCCTTCAGAACCTTGCATCAGAAGCAGTGGAATCTTTGCCGGAAGAGCGATCGGTTCTTGATTTCGACTATCATAGGAGTTGGCAAAGGTTGTCAGCGTTGGGTTGAAGAGAGTCTCTTTCGCCAGCCCCGAGAGTCTGGTCTCGATATAACGGGCGGCTGCGGAAGGATCTCCGGTATGGGGATTTCCATAGTTACCTTGGCGATCGAGCAGAAAACCTTTGTTGGCGAGATTGACCAGCGCATCGATGATCGCCGCATCTCCGTGAGGATGTAGCGCCATCGTCTGCCCAGCCACATTGGCTACTTTGTGCAGCTTGCCGTCATCCATTTTGAAAAGCGTCCAGAGAATACGTCGCTGCACCGGCTTCAATCCATCGATTAGTTCAGGGATCGCCCGATCGAGAATCACGTACGAGGCGTACTGAAGATAGTTGTCGCGAAATAGTTGCTTTAAATCATCCATCGTACTGGAGGTTATCCATTATAAACTGTTTTCTCTTCGGGGTGTTTTTCCCCATGTAAAATTCTAGCGTCGGTTTGATATCAGAAAAAGCGTCAACCCTCACAGGTTGTAGACGCATCTTCTCACCTCTAAACGGCTTACACTCTTTGGGAGAGATCTCTCCCAACCCTTTGATTCGGGTGATCTCCGCCTTTTCACCGAGCGTCGTGATGGCGCTATCCCTCTCTCTGTCAGAGAAGCAATAGAGAG
>JAAKFT010000107.1 GCA_011064935.1 Chlamydiota bacterium
GAAGCGTGGAGAACGAAGGTGACTTTTGTAAGTCACCGAGTTCGAACGCAAAGTTCCCAGCTAAAAGATTCGGATCGATTTTCTCATCTTAGATTTAATTAACTATACAGCAGGCATAAGTTGCAAATTCACAAAGAGTGGGATAGGATATCTGATTATGAAAGAACCAAAGACTTTTTACATCAAAACCTATGGCTGCCAGATGAATGAGCTGGACAGCTCTGTGATGGCTGGCATGCTCTCCAAGAGGGGGCTCACTGAGTGTCAGGTGGCCAAAGAGGCCGACATTCTGCTTCTCAACACTTGCTCTATCCGCGATCTCGCCGAGCGTAAGGTTATGGGAACGGTGGGCCAGTATGGCCGCTCTAAGATGAGGGAGAAGATCATCGGGATCACCGGCTGCATGGCCAACGCCAAAAAGGGCGGGCTCTTTGACAAACTCCCTCATGTCGATTTTGTCCTCGGGACCAACAATATCCACGATCTCAATGCGGTCTTAGATGAGGTAATCAGCGGCTCCAAAAGCCTCCGAACAGACAAGCTCTACACCCAAGAGATCGACTATGAGTCTGCTAAGCGAATCAACAAATTCAAGGCCTATGTCTCAATCATTCGGGGGTGCAACAAACACTGCACCTACTGTGTCGTCCCCTACACTCGAGGCCCTGAAGTATCAAGAACACCCGAGAGTATCGTCCGTGAGTGCCAAAAGCTAGTCGATGAGGGCTACCAAGAGATCACTCTTCTAGGCCAGAATGTCAATAGCTATGGAAAAGATAAACCTGAGTGGTCCACTCTTTTCCACGATCTGATCTATCAGCTGGACAAGATCGAGGGAATGAGTCGGATTCGCTTTCTTACTAGCCATCCCGTGGATATCACTCGAGAGCTGATGGAGGCTGTTCGGGATCTCCCGAGCCTTTGCGAACATGTTCACTTCCCTCTCCAGGCTGGATCTGACAGGATCTTGCGCAAGATGCACCGGATTTACACCAAAGCGGAGTATATGGAGAAAGTTGCTCTTCTCAAAGAGCTGGTTCCAGGCGTGGCTTTAGGGACCGATATGATCGTCGGCTTTCCCACCGAAACGGACGAGGAGTTTCAGGAGAGCTACGATGCCATGAGAGAGGTCGAATATGCGACTGCCTTCCTCTATACCTATAGTCCTCGCAAAGGGACGCCCGCAACCCGCTGGAAAGATGATGTGCCCGAACCTGTTAAAAGCGAGCGCCACAAGAGGGTTTTAACCCTGCATAGTGAAATCTCGACTAAGTTGATGAGAGAGATGTTGGGATCGACGGTTGAGGTGCTCGTGGAGCGGCGCAATAAAGATCGGCGCTACCTGAAGGGTTCAACCCGCTGTTTTAGAAATGTGATCTTTGAGGGGGATGACTCCCTGATCGGAACCTTGCAGAGGGTCAAACTACACAGCTGCTCCCATCAAACTTTCATTGGCACCCTAAAAACTATTTGAGAATTATCACCTTTTTTGTTATTCCAAAAAAAAGGTTTAATTCTATCATGAACCAAAAAGATGTTCTCAAAGAGCTTCAGCAAGAATATGAGGAGAGCATCCCTAAAAAGATCCGGCTTCTCTCGGATTTAATCGAACAGGTCAAAAAAGAAAAAAGCAAAGTATCTCTCACTACTTTGAGAGGAGAGATACACAAGATCGCCGGCAATGCTGGCAGTTATGGATTCGGTGAGGTCAGTGCCTTATGCAAAGAGATGGACCAAAAACTTGTTCGAAAGATCGAAAATTTTTCTCCATCTCTCTTCAGTAAAGATTTTATTAACTCTTTGGACCTCTTTCTCAATGAAGTCAAAGCCCAGTTTCAATCAACGAGGGATACCCAATCTTCCGATCAGAAAACTGGATTCCACATATTCGCAATAGCAACCCCCGCCTGTTCGCTGGATATAATCGAGCGCAATAAGGCGATGTTACCTCTCGACTTTTCCATAGAAATGGACTCAAAAAAGGCTCTTTTTCTCCTTCTCGATCCCGATTTTTCCCCCGATGCAGTCATGCTACCCCTTGCCTTTACAAACGGTGGACAAGAAGGATTGGATTTTTTGCACAAACTTCGTCAAGAAAGGCCAGATTTTTCTCCAATCATCATATTGGTGGTCGAAGATCTCGATGTCGAAACTAGAATTTTACTAAGCCAAGAAAATATCGACTATCAGCTTGAAATGCCCCTCTCTTTCGAAGAATTTGGCACATTAGCAGGAAATTTTTTCAAGACTAAAAAAAAAGTATCTGAGCGGGTGCTCATTCTGGATGATGACTCCGATGTCGCAAAGTTTATCGCCGCCTCACTCGAAGCGATCGACCTTGTTACCTTGCCCATCACTGACGAAACTAAACTTTTCGATGAGCTGAAACAGTTTGCCCCCCAAGTCTTGATCTTGGATATCAAACTCCCCCGCTACTCGGGCCTCGATCTGCTAAAAGCCATCCGTGCGGACAGAAAATATGCCGATCTCATCATTATTTGCATCACAGCCTATGTCGATACGAAGACTATTGAAAAGGCTCATCAATATCTGGCCGATGAATTTCTCGCCAAGCCCATCGATAAAGCCGTTATCCAGGCTGTAGTTTCGAAATTATTGAAGAGAAAGGCTGAAGTAGCACAAGAATTGGGCGCGAGGCCGATCATCCAAAAAGGCAAACCCAAGCAAAAAGAGACTGTGGTTATCGTTGATGACGATGAAGACCTGGCAAAAGTACTTAAGTTTAGCTTCGAATCTTATGGCTTTAAAGTTGTACACTTTGGTGTTGGTAACGACGCAATAAAATACCTATCGCAAGAGGTGGGCAAAACCTCTTTTTCTCTATTCGTTCTCGACCGGATGCTCCCCGATATGGATGGACTTGAAATACTGAAAATAGCCCAAGAACTCTTTCTGGGAGAAGTCCCGATTATTATCTTATCTGTCCTTGGTGCCGAAAAAGATATGCTCGAAGGCCTTTCTAAGGGAGCTGTAGACTATGTTGCTAAACCATTTAGTCTCTCATTTTTTATGCAGAAGGTGCTTCGCTTGGTTTCATAATCTTTTAATAATTTATGTACGCTATTTTAATTTATTTTATTCTCGCCGAAGTAGCAATCTTGTTCATCACTCTTATTTATATTGCTATATTGCGCATATTCTCTCCCTACCTAGAAAAGCGAAACCAAAAAATTCAAAACGAGCTCTCGTCTCTTATCGTCTCTCACCTCACTCAGTTTCAACAGAAATCAATTTCTTTTTCATCCCCACTGTTTGCCTCCTACAATAACCTCCTCCAAGTCTTAGAAAATTTTGAGAAACGGTTTAAAGATGATGCATGGAACAAGATCAAGGATGAAATCTGCCGACGTTATCTTCTACCACATGCAAGAAAAAGGGTGATGAGTTGGTTTTGGAAAAAACGTCTTTTCGCAGCCCGCATTTTAGCCCTTTCTCCTCAAACAGAAGATGCCAGTGGAATTGCTCTCCTCATCAAAGATCGCCTTTTTCTCGTAAGCAGTCACGCTATTCGCGCTGCGATATCTTTGGAAACGAAAGAATTACTTTTCCGAGTGCTGGACAAAATGCATCTTTTGTCCGGCTACCCCTACTATTTTTGCCGCGACCTTCTCTTGCACGGTTCCAACAAGCTCTTTAATTGGATCGAAGAATTTGCATCGGAAAGCAAATCGATGACCTTTCACTTGACCCTTTTGGATCTTCTGTCCACAAAAACCTATCCGCTCATTAGCCTAGATCTCACTGAAGATCTCGACACAAAAAATCCAGAGCGACGTCTTTGTGCTGTACGCCTGCTTTCTCGAAACCCTCAACCCAATTCCAAAGATGTTTTACTCAAAGCCCTTGAAGACAAAAATAATGAAATCCGAGCCGAAGCGGCGCGAGGACTGCACTTCTTTCAAGAAGAGATTTGCTTCAAAAAATTAAATCATGCATTAAACGACAAAGTGTGGGATGTCCGCCTAGAGGCTGGGGTCGCATTGAAAAAAATGGGAGAAACGGGCGGCGCAATCTTAAAAAAACAGGACTCCACCAGCCAGCCAGCGGCTTACGAAGTTGCCCACTATGTATTGCGGTTTTACTAAAAGATGACAGATTGGACAAAAATCTACTACTTTTCGTTGTTTGTCATTTTTTGGTACTTTGTTGCTATTAACTTCGTAAACACCGTTATCCTCACTCTCGGCATTTTTAAAGTAAAACGACGAGAAAATGAAGTCTCTCTCGAAGATTGCACATCTATTTTACACTCAGAATCGCTCCCGAAAATTACTTTTATTCTTCCTGCTTACAATGAAAGCAGAAGTATCATCGCTAGCATCGAAAGCCTGCTCCATCTCACGTATCGCTACAAAGAGATTATCATCATAAACGATGGCTCTACGGACGAAACTCTGGAAGTGTTGAAAAACTTTCTAGACCTTGTTTCGATTCCTCAATATTTTGAGCCGCACCTTCCAACGCAGAGAATCAGAGGCGTCTATCAAAGCGAAAAATACAAAGAGATCTTCGTTATCGATAAAGAGAATGGAAAAAAATTTGACGCTCTCAATGCTGGTATCAATGCTTGCGAAACCCAGTTTTTCTTCACCATCGACGCTGACACAGGAATCGATGGGCCAAGTTTTGAAAAAATCGTCCGCCCCATCTTCTCCCACCCTAACCTCATCGCCCTTGGAGCTACAGTACGAGTGCTTAATGGCTGCACGCTTGAATTCAATAGAATCACTACACTTAACTTTCCTCAACGGTATATCCCCGCCATGCAATCTCTAGAATATTTGCGCGCGTTTATCC
>JAAKFT010000108.1 GCA_011064935.1 Chlamydiota bacterium
GCTCTGGAGAAGACACGAAGGCAGCGTCCAGATCTTTATTCGGGATATTTACAGTTACAAAAGGAGAAGTCATGAATAGCATGATCATAGAGGAGCTGGAAAAAGAACAGCTCAAGGAAGCAGTTCCCGAGTTTGACATTGGGGATACACTGCGCATTTCAACACGAATTATTGAGGGAGAAAAGGAGCGGGTGCAGGTCGTTCAAGGGACTGTTATCGCACGCAAGGGAAGCGGGCTCTCTGAAACTTTCTCTATTCATCGGATCTCTTATGGTGAGGGAATGGAGAGAGTCTTTTATCTTCACAGTCCACGCATTTCCAACATCGAAGTGGTGAAAAGAGGGGATGTACGACGCGCGAAGCTCTATTATCTTCGTGGTACTTCTGGTAAGGCAGCGAAAGTTAAAGAGAAAATCGGGAGGCGGGTGAAAAAAAAACCGCCTGTTGCTAAGGAGACATTGAAGAGTGAAAGCGAGATGAGTGTGACCGAAAGTGCCCCCGAAGTTATTGAAAACGGCGCCTCTTCCTAAGGATGAGAAGAAGCGACTCAAAAAGCTGGTGAAGTTCGAGACAGAGGCGCGGAAACGCGGCTTTGAGCGGATCGCTGGCGTTGATGAAGCTGGACGAGGGCCCCTTGCGGGGCCTGTCGTTGCCGCAGCTTGCCTTATTTCTCGAGGATTATTTTTTGAGGGGATCAACGATAGCAAGCTTCTGACGGAAAAGCGGAGAAAAGCTCTTTTTCTCCAAATCACCGGACATTCAGATGTGCAATATGGGATAGGTATTGTTGATGCGAAGGTCATTGACGAGATCAATATTTACCAAGCAACCATTCTCGCGATGCACCAGGCAGTAGAGAATCTCCCAGAGCTACCAGACTTCCTTCTCGTTGATGCGATGCCTTTAGCCTTTCGAAAGCTTCACAGCGAGGCCATCATCAAAGGCGATTTGCGATCTCAGTCGATCGCGGCAGCTGCAATTATTGCTAAAGTGACTCGAGATGAAATAATGATTAGACACCACAGGCGCTACCCGCACTATGGATTTGATCAACACAAAGGGTACGGAACGAAGAAGCACAAAAAAGCATTGGAAGAGCATGGCCCTTGTCCGATTCATCGTTTTAGTTTTGCTCCGGTCAAAATGACTCAATATTGACTTTTTCGATTGTTTTTGTTAAATTGACAACCCACCTAATTTATTTTAACTATGACTGATGATCAATTTTTGCTTAAAAGCATGACTGCCTACGGGCGGGCTAGTCTCTCGTCTGAGGTAGGTCGTTTGGTTGTAGAAATACAGACCCTTAATCGGCGTCATCTCGAGATGAAGTTCTCTCTGCCAAAGCCTCTGGCCCGCTTTGAAATAGAGATGCGTAAACAGATCGCTGCAAGAATAGGGCGCGGTCAGGTCAATGTGACGATCATGTGGCGCAGAGAGGATGGGCAAGAGACCAGGGTGATCCCCAATATTTCTCGCGCAAAAGCGGTAAAAGGAGCTTGGGATAAGATTGCTGACGAGCTCGGTCTCAAATCTTGTGATCTCTCTATCCTGGCGCTTGAAAAAGACCTTTTGGGGTACGAAGAGGAGATTGAAGATGAGAAGCTCTTCAGTCAGATCTTGCAAAAGGGGATCTGCGCGGCGCTGGATCATTGTATCGCGATGCGCCAGAAAGAGGGAGCTGTTCTCTCTCTCGACCTCGAAAAGCGGTTAGCTCTTCTTGAAGGAGGGATTGTAGACATTGAAGCCAAGGCCCCTGAAGCAGTGGCACACTACCGCGAAAAACTCTCTAGTCGGTTGGAGGATTTGCTTAAAGGCAGCCCTGAAAATGAAGAGCGTATTTTACGGGAGATCGCTCTCTTTGCTGAGCGGTTGGATATTACTGAAGAGTTGGTCCGTTTTAAAAGCCACCTTCAGGAGTTTCGATCGACGTTGAAAAGAGCATCTAAAGCTGCCAATGAAACTCGAGGGAAACACCTTGATTTTATTATCCAAGAGCTGATGCGTGAGATCAATACGATTGGATCCAAGTCATCAAATATGATGGTTGCCCATCTTGTCGTGAGCGTCAAAAGTGAGCTCGAAAAGATGCGTGAACAGACACAAAATATCGAGTAGGAATGAGCAAGAAAGTTTTAGGTAATACTGATAGAGGGCTTTTGTTTGTTGTCAGCGCGCCTGCGGGAACGGGTAAGTCGACTATGGTCGATATGCTCATAAAAGAGTTTCCTGACGGTGTAGTGGAGAGCTGTTCGAGCACGACCCGTCGTCCTAGGCCCGGAGAGGTTCCGAAACATCACTACCTCTACCTCTCGATCGCTGAGTTTGAAGAGAAGATCGCCAAAGATGAGTTTTTGGAACATGTCAAACTCTTTGGGAACTATTATGGTACCCGCAGAGAAGAGATAGACTCACTACAAGCGAGCGGCAAGCACGTCGTGCTTGTGATTGATACCCAAGGAGCATTACAGCTCAAAGAGAAGCTCCCGGAGGCCATCTTTATCTTTATCAGCCCTCCATCGGTTGAGGAGCTCCGCAATAGACTTTTCAAGAGGCGAACCGAAGACGAAGAGATGATTGAAGAGAGGCTAGATTGGTCTAAGAATGAGATCGCTTTGGCTCGCCACTATGATTATCAAATTACAAACGATAATCTCGAGATCTCATACCAGGTCTTGCGAAGTATTTTAATAGCCGAAGAACATAAGAACAGAGGAACTATATGACAAACAATAAACCTTTAACGAACGAGCAGTTAAATAAACGTTTTGAAAACCCTTTTACGTTGGTCAACTATGCCATCGACATCGCCAAAGGGCTTATTCAAAGAGGTGAAGAGAGAGACACAAATGCTGCCAACGATGTTATGGAAATGATTCAATCCAATCGTGACAAAATTGAACAACCCAAAGAAGGGGTAGAAGAAGAAGCAGGGTCATGAAAATACTGATCACATCAGCCCTTCCCTACGCCAACGGCCCTCTCCATTTTGGCCATATTGCAGGGGCTTACCTGCCCGCCGATTGCTATGCTCGTTTTGAGCGGCTTCGAGGCAAAGACGTTCTCTATATCTGCGGCTCTGATGAATATGGCGTGGCGATCACCTTGAGTGCAGAACTCGCCGGTCGCTCACCCAAGGAACATGTCGACCACTTCCATCGAGTCAACAGTGATTTTTTCAAAATCTTAGGGATCTCTTTCGATCACTTTTCTCGCACGACATATGAGGGACACCAGGAGTTTGTCCAACAATTTTTTCTCGATCTGCTCGCCAACGGATACATCGAAGAGAGAGAGACCGAGCAGCTCTACTCGGAACCAGAAAAGCGCTTCTTCGCTGATCGCTACGTGACTGGGATTTGCCCCTCATGTGGGTATGAAGAGGCCCGTGGTGATGAGTGTGGTCGATGTGGCGCTAGCTACGAAGCGACAGATCTCAAACATCCTCGTTCCAAACTGAGCGGGGCATCTCTCACTCTCAAAAAGACTCGACACTACTTTTTGCTTTTTGACAAATTTAAGGAACAGCTCCAAGCTTTCCTAGCCGCGCGTACCTGGAAGCCCAACGTGGTGCACTTTGCTAGCCGTTACATCGAAGAGATTCATGCGCGTTCTATCAGCCGCGACTTAGAGTGGGGAGTGGCCCTTCCTTTAGAAGAGGCCAAGAAGAAAGTCTTCTACGTCTGGTTTGACGCTCCCATTGGTTATCTCTCAGCTACCAAGGAGTGGGCGGAGCAAAAGGGGACGCCCGAAGCTTGGAAGGAATACTGGTTGGATCCCAAGACCAAATACGTTCAGTTTATCGGAAAGGACAACATTCCCTTTCATGCCCTCTTTTTCCCAGCCATGATCATGGGACAGAATCAGCCCTACAAGCAGGTCGATGACCTGGTGGCCAATGAGTTTTACAATTTGGAAGGGAAGCAGTTCAGCAAATCCGATGGATGGATCATTGATCTAGATCGATTCTTCACCCGTTTCCATCCTGACCAGATCCGCTATTCCATTGCAGCCAACGCTCCGGAGAGTGGCGATTCTGAATTTACCTGGAAAGACTTCCAAACTCGATGCAACGCTGAACTCCTAGGCAAATTTGGCAACCTGATCAATCGAGTTCTTGTCTTTGCCCAAAACCAGTGCGGCGGCAAAGTGCCTTCTGCTTCCCAGCTTGAAGAGATTGATCGCCGTTTTGAAAACGATATGCATCGGCTGATTGTCGAGATTGAAGAGCTCTACGAGGGCTATCGCATCCGAAAGGTGAGTCAGCTGATTATGGAATTGGCCCATCTAGCCAACGTCTATTTTGATCTTAAGACCCCTTGGAAAGCTGCCAAAGATGAGAAGAGTCGTCCAGCGATGGAGACGACGATTGCTCTCTGTCTCGAGGCTATCAAAAACTTAGCTCTTGTTGCCCATCCCATCATGCCTCAAACAACGGATAAAATTTGGAAGCTGCTGGGTTTTCAAGACTCTATTGAGGGCCAACGATGGAAAGAGGTCTTAGAGACTCCTCTGAAACCAGGAACGGCTCTCCCCAAACCCACCCTTCTCTTCCAAAAGGTGGAGGATGAGGTCATCGAAGAAGAGACGGCCATGCTGAAGCAGATGCATGAGCGAGCTCGCGAGGTTAAGGAACCACCGATCACACCGCTGAAAAAAGAGATCACCTTTGATACTTTTGAAAAGCTAGATCTTCGTGTAGGTTTGGTGACCCAGGCACAAAAAGTGCCTAAAAGTAAGAAGCTTCTGCAGCTAGAAGTGGATATTGGTCTGGAAAAGCGAACGGTCCTCTCCGGTATTAGTC
>JAAKFT010000109.1 GCA_011064935.1 Chlamydiota bacterium
AAGCGTTGGCCGAAGGCCTTCGCTGGAACGCGGGGTGAAGAGAAGATAAGAATTGTTGAGCCCCGGGAGGGGCGAAAGAACCTGTAGTAGTTGTTTCGCCCCTCCCGGGGCTCATCTCTCAGAAACTCCCAGAACCCCGCGTTCCGGCTTACGCCTCCACACGGGGCTGATTAGAGTTAAATCGCTACCGCGATTGCCTTGCTCCATCAAAAAACTAATTTGTATCTAAGGCTTTTACTTGAAATAGGTTAAAAAACGAGCTCGCGTTAGTCTGATGGGTTATCACGAGAGAAAAGCGCAACCACTGCAGTATAACCCCTGTCTGCTGCAAGCTTCTGGGCCGTCTGTCTAATGACTGAGGGAGCTTTCCCAGTGTTTGACGAACTCTAGGAGGCGCTCTTTGGAGGGCTGGGTTTGGAAGAAAGCCCGGGTCTTTTCGTTAGCACTGAGGTGGGCTAACTTGGCCAGCAGATGGAGGTGGTGTTTGTCTTCGCAGGCAAAGAGGAAGAAGAGGGTATGTATGGGCTGTCCATCTAGAGCACCATATTCGATGGGATGGGCTGGATAAACCGGAATAATGACATCAAAGTGGGTGTCTAAAAGAAAGTCGCGGGTGTGGGGGACGGCGATCCCGTGGCCCAGAGAGGTGGACATCATCTGCTCTCTGTCGAGCAAGAGATCGGTCAGCACTTCAGCATCGAGGTCGAAGTTCCGAGCCATATGGCCCATCGTGCTTTTGATGATCTCTTCTTTGGTTTGACCAGGAAGATCATGAAAGACCTCCCCACGGTAGATCGATCGGTAGAGACTAAATTGCATGTTGCTAGGTTTGGGCTCCTCCTTAGGCTGCTCTTCAAACTCCAGCTTTTGGCGCATGACCCAATCTTCGATCTCTGAGCGACTAAACCGATACTCTTCGTTGATCTGATAGGATGGGATCTTATCCTCCTCAAGCCAATGAACTATAGTACTCTCGGCAACATTGAGAAGTTCGGCTACGTCTTTGATCTTGAGATCCATCTTATATCCCTCCAAAAAGGGCGATAATGTCGTCCGGAGAAGTGAATTGCAATATTTTTTTTCTTCTCTCTTCGTCTTTTATCGCCAAGGTCAGCCGGGAGAGAAGCTGTAAATACTCGGTCTGCTTATCATCTGGCCCGCCAATCATAAAGACAATGCGGACAGGAATGTTATCGATTGCCTCCCATGGAATACCTTTGGAATGGACGCCGATGGCAATAAAAAAGGTCTCATAACCCGAAAGTTTAGCATGGGGAACAGCGATCCCGACACCGATCCCTGTGGAGACGATCTTCTCTCGTTCTACGATGGCGTTGTAAAAATGCTCTTTATCTTTGAGTTTGCCTGCTTGATCTAGTTTTTCAACCAAAACACGAAGCGCACCGTCTCGATCATCCACATCTAAGCGTGTGATCAGCTTGCGATCGAGATATTTTGAGATATAGACGTGATTCTGATTGGTTCTGGGTTTGGGAGTATGGGAAGGGAACATGACTAGTGCACTCCTGTGTGCCCAAAACCTCCGGATCCTCGGCCACTCTCAACCAAAGCCTCAACTTTCACAAAGTTGGCCTGAAGAACGGGCGCTACAACCAGCTGGGCAATGCGCATGCCCGGTTGAACGATGAACTCCTTCTCTCCATGGTTGATCAAGATGACTTTGAGTTCTCCCCGGTAGTCTGCATCGACCGTGCCGGGAGTGTTCAAGACGGTAAGTTGATTTTTTAGCGCCAAGCCGCTACGAGGACGAACCTGAATTTCATAGCCTGAAGGGATCTCAAATCTAAGTCCTGTAGGTATCAGCGCAGATTTGCCGGGAGAGATGGTGATAGGCGCAGAGCACTTGGCTCGTACGTCGGCTCCCGAAGCCTCTTCTGAACCATATTCGGGAAGGGTTGTTTCTGCGTCACTCTGAACTGGAATTTCCATCATCGGCCAACATTAACAATTCTTACAGTTCTTCTGGTAGCTTTTTGTTGACTCGAGCGGCATGGAGCGTGAGATATTCCCGTTCATTGCCGTTCAAAAAAGCAAGAAACTGCCCAAGCTTTTTCTTGAGATCGCTTCGGCTGACAATGCAGTCCACCATCCCATGTTTGAGCAGAAATTCGGATTTTTGAGCGCCAGGGGGCAAAGTTTGGCGGATCACCTGCTCCACCACGCGGGGGCCGGCAAAGCAGATCAACGCCTCTGGCTCTGCAATGATAATATCACCGAGAGAGGCAAAAGAGGCAGTGACTCCACCAGAAGTGGGATTGGTGAGGACTGAGATGAATGGGACAGAGGCTTCGTGAAGCTTGGCCAGAGCGGCTGAGGTCTTGGCCATTTGCATCAGCGACAGCACCGACTCCTGCATACGCGCGCCTCCTGAGGCGGAGACGATCACCAACGGAAGTCTATGCTCTAGAGCATACTCAATCAGAAGCGTCAGCCGCTCTCCAACAACCGATCCCATCGAACCGGCCATGAAGTTGAAGTCGAGCACCCCGAGCGCCACTGTCTGGCCCTCGATCTGACACTTCCCGGTGATAATTCCCTCGCTGCTGCCCGATTTTTTGGCGGCCCTCTTCAGCCGATCCTCATACCTCTCGGTATCGACAAACGAAAGCATATCAACCGGACGGATATCATCGTACATCTCCTCGAAGGTCTCGCTTTCGACAAGAATATCGATGCGCTCGCGAGCCGAAAGACGGTAGTGATGGTCACACTTGGGGCAGCAGTTGGCACGCTTCGCGAGCTCATTGGCATGAATCATTTCATGACAATGGGTACACTTCAACCAACCACTAAAACCATCGGTTTTTCGGGTCTCTACTTTGATCTTTGGCTTATCTCGTGAAAAAAATCTCATATACCCAGCTATTATACCTGATATCGATGATTAGCGCAAAACCGATCAAGTCATAATTTTACTTGGCGCGCAGGCATGGTAGCGCTCACTCACCTTCGCCCAGTTGACCACCTGCCAAATCATTTTTAGGTAGTCAGGACGGGCGTTTTTGTACTGGAGGTAGTAGGCATGCTCCCAGACATCGATAATGAGCAGAGGTATCATGCCATGGGTTACTTTGAGGGTATCTTGGTTGAGGGTGGTCATAATCATAAGAATTTTATTTTCAGGGCAAAAACCTAGCCATCCCCAGCCAGAGCCTTGGATAGCCGCTGCCTTAGCATTAAATTTTTCAATAAAACTCTCCAAGGAACCAAATTGCTCCTTGATCTGATTGGCCAACTCCCCTCCAGCCAGCTCGCCTCCCCCTTCAGCTTTCGGTGCCAGAGTTTCCCAGAAAAAAGCGTGGTTGAGATAGCCTCCACCGTTGAAGCGAATGGCTTGCTGCAGACCGATCATCGACTCAAAATCCTCATTGGCCTCAGCTGCGGCATACTTTTCTAATGCAGCATTGAGATTGTTGGTGTAGGCATTGTGGTGCTTTTCATGGTGAAGATGCATGGTCTCTGCGCTGATCACCGGCTCTAAAGCAGCATAATCATATGGCAGTTTGGGTAGCGTAAACTTTTTCATGGCTTTTCCTCTTTTTTTCTAACTTATTTTCTGTAACAGATCCGATGGCTGTTAATATTTTATCTTTAGGAAATGAACCAAAAAGATCAAGGAAAGCGTTGATGGTCGAAGGACTGGTGAAGACAATCTCATCAAACTCATCAAGCGATGGAATGGGCTCCAGTCTATTTGGAAAAGTGTCATAGAGAATACAATCGGTGTAGCGAATTCCTGCTGCTTCCAGAAAGTTCCGAATCACCGGACGCGAGAGAGCGGAGTGGGGCCAGAAGAGATGGGCCTCACGCAGATCTAACTGCTTCAATAACTCGACGATCCCCTCAGCCCGTTCATCTTGAGCCACAAAATCTACCCTCTCCAAAAGTCCAGCAGTCGCTTTGCCCACAGCGATCAGAACCTTCTTCTCAAAAGAGAGGTTCTGTTCCTGAAGAATCGAAACAGCCGTGCGACTGGTAAAAATCAGATGGGTGTAGCAGTCAAAGTTTGCAAACGCTCGAACGATCTCTTTTGAGTCAAAGGGTCTCGGGACCGTGCGAATGATCGGATAGTGCGTCACCTTTTCAGGATAACGGCTGGGATCTAATCCTAGATATAAAACTTTTTTCTTGTCGTTGTTCATCGTCTATGCTATATCTTTTTTTCTTATCGCAATCTTAACACGGAGAATTATTATGGCAGCATCAGGAGCAGCAGCTCAAGGAGCATATTATTCAGGCCAAGGAACACCATGGGCTGCAACCCCCCCCGCAGGCCCAGGAACGGTGGTAACGGACAGTCTGGACAAAACGTTCGCCCCTTTAACAAAAAAGCTCAGCTTTATCAGAGATAAAGTCGTTCGAGTAGTATTTGTGATCTTCCTAATCTGTGGCGTCACAATGGGCGCTGCTGCCCTGATCGTTAACTATCCCGTGATCACCTCCGGCTTCTTTGCCGTATTAACCGTCGTAGGGTCTATCTCTCTCATCGGCATGGCCTGGCGAGGGATTGACATCGCGTTGAAAAACAGGAGGGAAGCTAAAGCGGAACAGTCACAGCTGTAAATAACTGCTTCATTTCCATATCATCTTCTCTCGCAAGGACGGCCAGCCGTCCTTGCAGAGGAGCTGTTTCGCCAGGAAGCGATAGTCGATTGAGATGAACGAGTCCCAACCGAATCAACGC
>JAAKFT010000011.1 GCA_011064935.1 Chlamydiota bacterium
ATTGTACTCTGCGACCTCTTCGCCGAGGATAAAAACGGTCGGGTCGAGCTCCATCTCTTCGTCCAGAGCTTGTCTCAGAGCCTCACGCATCTCCACTTCATGGGGCATAGACATCCTCCTCAAGAGTGGTCGGTGAGGGCCAGGGGCTCTCTTCGGCATATTTCATCGCAGCAATGACGATTTCTTTCTGTTTTTTGTCGATCTCCTTGAATCCTTTTTCGTCCAAGATTTTCGCTTCTTCAAGCGCATGGCGAAGCAAGAGAATAGGATCTCTCCTTGTTGCTTTTTGCAACTCCTCCTTGGTGCGATAGAGGGCGGGGTCAGAGATAGAGTGGCCGCGAAAACGTTCGCAAAGACATTCGACGAGAACAGGTCGACCTGTTTTGAGCACTTCCTTGTGGATCTTCTCAAAACCGGAGTAGCAGTCAAAATAGTCCATCCCATTTAGAGTGTAACCAGAGATTCCATAACTTTGAGCCTGTCTTTCGGCGATCTTATCGATGCAGATGGCTCGGCTGACGTGTGTGCCCATACCCCATTGATTGTTCTCAATGACGTAAATCACGGGGAGATTCCAGAGGGCGGCTAAATTGAGGGATTCATGAAAGGAGCCCTGAGCGACTGCCCCATCTCCTAAAAAGCAGATTGCTACCTCGCCTTTTTGGTGGCGATATTTGATCGAAAAGGCGGCGCCAGCAGCGATGGAGAGGTGGCCGCCAACAATACCAAAGCCCCCGAGCAACCGGTCGGTATAGGTATGCATCGAGCCGCCTCGGCCCTGGGCGTTGCCCGTTGACCTTCCATAGAGTTCGGCCATCAGCTCTTCAGGAGAGGCTCCAAGAAGCAGCGCAAGTGCATGGGTGCGGTAGGTGCCGATAAACCAGTTGTTAGGGCCGCAGACATCAACCAGAGCGGTCTGGATCGCCTCCTGGCCGCTGTAGGCATGGAAGAACCCTCCAACAAAACCATGTTGGTAGGCTGATTCACCTCGCGTCTCAAAATGGCGAATCAAAACCATCTTCTCAAGCGCTGAGAGGGCCTTCTTTTTGCCTATTTTCTGGATAAGTTCGCGGGACTTATCGGAGTGTGGAATCGTGCTCATACCTACGTCAAACCAATAATCCTAATATTATCATTGTAGCTTCTCTGTAGCAAAATAACAAGGGCTCCAAAAAATGATCACTACTGGAAGACAGTAAAATGGGGCTTCTTGCTCTCTGTTAGTGGGTTGGGGAAATCAATGATTAAAGGAATGTTTAATTTATTAATTTGTTTTTATCTTTATAAAGCCTTAATAATATAGCGGTATAATAATGGGTAAATTATTTGAAGGATTGAACAATGAGTATTAGTGGTCCTAACCCCTACGAGAAAGCCTTTCGCATCCAACCGGTGGACAATGAGAGAGACGACGACCATCGCGAGGAGAAGCGCAAGAGAAAGGTGCTCTATCACGGAAGGGCGTGGTCTGAGTCTAAAGAGGATAATTTACCTGTACAACCCAAGTTGGAGAAGAGAAGAGCGCCTGAGGACGGGAAAAAGAGTTCCAGAGAGCTTTTCGCGGATCAGATGCTGATTGAGAAGGCCAAACAGCTTTTCGGCCATCTGACAACCCGAGAAGAGAAGATAGCGCAACTCTTTTTTTACCAAACAGAGGCGGTCTATGATCCGATCAAACTGAAAGGGCTAGAGGAGCTTGTTCAAACTTGGCAGATCGGGGGCATTCTCTTTTCGAAAGGGGATTACAAAAGGCAGTCCTATCTGATTGAGCATCTTCAAGAGCTTTCGAAGACGAAGCTGCTCATCGGAAATGATTTTCTCCATGGACTTTCGTTCTATTTTCAAGGCGCTCTACCTCTCGCTACTTTTCAGCAGCGAATGACGGCACAACGATACTCTGATTTGGGGAAGGCGGTAATGGTGCAAAACCGTCGTCTAGGTGTCCATTTTCAGTTAGATCACGAACGTGTTTTACGTTCGGAGGATGCCGCCATCCCCATGGACGAGGTTCAGATCAAAGCTTTTCGTAAGGGTATTCGTGAAGCTTTAGGCATTGTAGGAAAAGAGCAGGCATATTCTCAAGCTATCAAAGATAAACGTGCCAACACAAAAACCCGTCTAGGCCCCTTCGTTTCGCCTATTTTTGATCATCAACAGATTCAAGAGACCGTAGGCATCCGAACACTCAATTTTTGTGATCTGTCAACAGTTCAAAATGAGATTGATTTGGCGCAAAGATTGATCGACGGATTGCAGAATTCTGCATTTGAGGCCTTTCTGGTATCTGATTCTATTCTGACGGCAATCAGAATCCTTAGCGTGGCTATCAGGGAAGAGAAGATTAGTGAAGCAGGGCTCGATCGTCAGGTGATGAAGATTCTTATTCTCAAGAGTCTTTTTTCGTCATAACTGATTAAATTTAAGGTGATAAAAATCGGACGAAAGATTTTTATCACCTTAAATTTAATCAGCTATAACGCAATCCAAATATATTCAGATTGCGGTCAAGTACTAATTCTTATGCTGCTTCTACGTAAACCTCTTCATCGAGATCAGCACAATCAATTTCAACTGCTTCGGAAAGATTTTGCGCAGCTGGAAGTTGATAGCCGAGGGTGATATGAAAGTCATGACCCTTGATTCTATTTGGCAGACCATAGTCTTTTCTCAGAGATTCTAGCTGAGGAGAATCTAGTGCGATTAACCAGAGTTTTTTGGTTTTGTTGTTTCGATTGATTTTGACTGTTCGGAGCTCTTTGATGGTGAAAGAGTAGGTCTCGCCCAATTCGCCAATTTCCCAGATTTCATTGTCGATCTGTTCGTTTTCGTACATCACGCTGATATGGGCGCCAATCCCTTTCTTGCTGGTATAGTGTTGGGGAGGGGCGATTCTGCCCGGAGCTTCGATCAGAGGAAGCAGTTCAGAGATATATTCGTTAGGAACATCTAGATAGAGGTACCCATTGGGTTTTTGTTTTAGAACTCCAAAATGATCAAGAGTCAGTGTCTGCTCGATGACCTTGGGCTGGTCCTCGACATGGTGATCATCTTTGGCAAAAAGTGAAAAAGAAGAGCAGATAGCTAAAATCAAAAAAAACTTTTTAATCATATCAGATTCTCCAGTTAGGTTTTAAATAAAAATTGCCCCAGTATAACCGGGTGTTTTTAAGGGGCAAGAGTAAAATATTGTTTGTAATGAAATTAAAGGCGGTCGGTTTTATAATTAACGTAAAATAATTTATTCGGGTGTTATATGCGTTGGGTTAGAGGTGCGCTCAGTTTATTGATCAGCGGTACATTAACTTGTGGGTCTCTTGCGGGGAAACAGATTGAAATTTTCCTCTCCAAGGCCAGTGATAAGTCTGAAATGGTCGATCCTGAAAAGGAGTTTTCAAATGATCTTTATAAACTCTCCAATTGGATCGATACATTGCAGAGTGAACTTCACGAAGTAGGCGGTATCGATACACTCTGGGTCGGTGGAGAATGTGCGCGGGCTATCCTGGATCATCTCTATCTTGACAAGCCGCTCGAGGTAGAGAAGATAGATCTGTTTGCTATGACCATGGGCGAGGTATCAAAAGCATATCTGCAGCGTTTTGCTCACCATTTCAATGATGAGATCTATGGTTTCTTTTCGAATGGAGATTCGAAACTCCCGGCTACTTCTCCGAAGCTGTGTCGAAATGACGAACTTGCTCGATGGGCGATAGAATGGAGCCGCTCCAATGGTGAAGTGATGACTCTCTTTTTCAACCCACGACCATCAGCTCTTGATTTCAATAGCGGTTCTGTGATGATTCCCCTGAAAGGGGATGGTATGCTCATAGATTTTGCTCAAAGAGCAAAAGAACTTTCGTATGAACAGCTTGTGAAAGTGGGGAGAGTGATCCCACAAAAAGAAGGTTGAAACTCTTCTTTCCTTCTGTCAATATTGCAAACGAATATTTTCAAGGAGGAAGATATGGCTGGTATTTCATTCAATGTAGAAAGACATGACCCTACTGTCAGATGCAACTGCGGGATACATCTCTTTAAACACGGTTCAGTGCTGCTATTGGCTGTTGGTATTATTGTTGCTCTTGGCGGCATTTTGGGTGTGCTGGGCGCTCTTAATGTTCTGCCTCAAGGTATAACGTGGCTTGGAGCCTTCGGTGCTTCTGGCATGGAACTGGCCATTGTCTCTATCTGTGTTGGCGGAGCGGTCGCCTGCTTGGGAGGCTGGCTAGTCAAGCATCAGCCCTGGCGTTAAGGTCAACCTTTTCTCTTGAGAAGATGAGCGAGAACTGTTTATAATTCTGCTCAACTATGGAAAAAATTGCAAAAAACAACGATGTCGAGCTTTGGACAGAGTCTTTTGGGGCTCCCTCTGATCCTGCCTGTCTGCTAATCGCTGGCGCAGGGGCTCATGCCCGGTTCTGGTCAGACTTTTTCTGCGATGCTCTAGTCCAGAAACGCTATTTTGTGATCCGCTTTGATTTGAGAGATACCGGTCTCTCTTCTGCGGTTCAGTTCTCTACCCATCCCTACACCATTGCCGATCTTGCGGAGGATGCGCTCAAGATTTTGGATGAGTACAATATCAAAAAGGCCCATCTGATCGGCCACTCGATGGGGGGATATATCGGTCAGTATGTGGCTAGTCATCACCCTGAGAGAGTTTTGTCACTGACTTCGATCTCCGCGGGGCCGCTTGGAGCGACCCCGATCGCTGTTGAAGAATGGACCAAGGAAGAGCAGGAGCTTCTCAGCAAAACCTGGTCGATCATGGTGCAGAATAAGCCGACAAAGAAATTTGACGAGAGTATTGAGGGTTATTTGGCTGTCTGGAAATATCTCAATGGCGACTTTGGACTAGATGATGAGTCTGCTCGAAGCTACACTCGGGATGGTTATGAACGGTCAAATCATAAGCCAGGGGTGGCGATGAGCCATCTGAGCGTGATGCGTGGGGTGGCGACTAAGCTCGAAGAACGGTCAGGAGACATGAAAAAGATCCAAGCACCAACGCTGGTGATTCATGGCGAGAAAGACTATCTAGTGCCTGTTCGGCGCGGTGGTGAGGCGACGGCTGAAGGCATTGTCAGGTCCAAGATGGAGATTGTCCCGGGCATGGGCCATATGATCTTCAATCGCGAACTCGAAGAGAAGCTGGTGACTCTGATAGCGGACCATCTGAGTTCTGTTTCAACCACTTAATCAAACGAAAAGACTGAAAGCTCTCGGGATAATATATTCAAAGCCCAGAAGCACAACGATCACAGCGATGAGCGTGAGCGGCGCTCCGACTTTGAACATATCTTTGGTTTTGAAAGTCCCGAGGGAGTAGGCCATTGCATTGGGTGGTGTAGAGATCGGGAAGGCGAGGGCAAAAGAGCAACTGAGTGCAACCGTGATGGATAGCAGGCTCTTGTCGAAAGCTGTGAAGCTCATGGCGATGGGAAGCAAGATATTGGCAGTGGCTGTGTTGCTCATAAAAGAAGAGAGGATGACAGCGAGAAAGCAGAGGGCGGCAACAAGTGCCACACCATGAGCCGCGAAGATAGGTAGAGAAATAAAGTGATCCACAAGCCCACTGGTTTGCATTCCTTGGCCAAGAGCTAGGCCTCCCCACATCAAAATAAGGATATCCCAATCAATACTCTTAAAGTCCTCTGTCCCGATCAGCTGGAAGGCAGAGAGAATCCCGACACCCAAAAGAGCGACGAGTGCTTCGGGGATCTGGTGGATCGACTTGGTGAGCCAGAGAAGGATAATAAAAGCGGCGACAACCATTACCCACTTAGCTTGCGCGGAGAGAGGCGTTCGGGGCGGAAGTTTGTATTTGATAAAAGAAGTCTTAGGTGGAAAGAATAGAAAGAGCGACAGCGCTGCGAGAATCATAATGAAAAGAGCCAGCGGAAAAGCCATTACCATCCAGCCAAGAAAACTCACACTGATGCCGTGATCGGCTAAAATTCCGACAGCGATGGCATTGGGAGGGGTGCCGATCGGTGTGGCGATCCCTCCAATATTTGCCCCAAAAGCGACGGCTAAAACTAGACTTTTCCGGAATGGATCATCACTGTCGATCTGTTTTAATATCGGTTTGATGAGAAGGATCATCAGCGCGGTCGACGCGGTGTTAGAGATCCACATCGAGAAGAAACCGCTCATCAAGAGAAATCCTAGCAAGATGACATGGCTTCGGTTGCCTATTTTGGTGAGCATTCTTTTCATCAAAAACTCATCGACGCGATGTTTTCGAATCGCTGCCGCCAAGACGAATCCTCCCAGGAAGAGCATGATGATCGGGCTGGAAAAGGGAGTTAAGAAGAGCATGTAGGTCTTCTTCTCTAAAACAAAGAGCCCTTCGGTTTTGGTCAGAAAGAAGGTGAGGAAAATCACGATGAGAAAGGATGTAGCGTAGAGGGGAATTACCTCAAGGGCCCAAAATCCTGCGGCGAAAACAAAGATGGCCGCGGTTCTTTTAGCTGATTCAGAGAAGGTATCTGGAAGAAAGAGGTAAACCAGAAAGGCTAAGAGAAAGATAACCGCAGCGGAAAAAATTTTCTTTTTGGGCATAGGTCGGGTTATAGAATAGTAAGAAAATAAAAGCAAAAATGGTTATATCAGGGGCATGGGAAAGTATGTGATTCAGCTTCATGCTGCCACTCGGCTCCACTATGATTTTAGGATTCAGATCGGCAGAGTGCTCAAATCGTGGGCGATACCCAAAGGACCATCGCTCTCTACCAAGGATAAACGCCTCGCCGTTCCCACCGAAGACCATAGCCTCTCTTATTTCGACTTTGAAGGTCATATTCCTGAGGGGCAGTATGGAGCTGGCACGGTGCTTCTTTGGGACATCGGTACCTATCGCAATATCCATCGAAATAAACAGGGAAAGATCATGCCCATGGAAGAGTGTTTCAAAGAGGGGCATATCGAGATTGAGATCGAGGGAGAGAAGCTCAAAGGCGGATTTGCTCTCTTCCGTTTCCGAGAAGATAACTGGTTACTTGTGAAAAAGAAAGACCAGCATGCTAGCGATAAAAGCAATATTGTGACTGCCAAACCCCACTCGGTGAAGTCCAACAAAACCCTAGATCAGCTTAAACAACTATTATAATACCGGAGGGAGATACTCGCGCACCTGCTCAGGGCGGAGGTGGGTGAGATCTTTGCGAATCTCTGACTCGATGAGTTTTGTCACGTTGGGCTTGAGCGAGTGGCGTAAAAAGCCTAGAAAGGGTGAGTTGGCAATCAGATAGATCCTTTCAATTCCTTTTTCGAGGATTGCTTTGTCTAGAAATTTAGCGATCTGATCCGCAAAGACTGTGCGCTCCTTCACTTGCTGGGGAGTCTGCTCTTGCATCGTATGGAAGTGATCTTTGGCTCGCCCAGGTTTGTCAGAGACAAGATCGCGATCAAGCATTTGGCTCTCCGAGTGGATGAAGGTGTTGATCTCAACCAGTGTGTTGACATTCTCTGCGTGATAGACTTTTGCGGTGCTGCTGTTGGCTACGATGATCCAGACCTTTCTCATGAATTTCTCCTTTATTACCGAAAGGCAAGTTTATCACATCCGCTCTTTTCGTGAAAAGAGATGTGTGATGGCATCAAAATTGCAAGATAGTCTCTACCATGGACTATCAGCCGATAGAAAATTACGGAATCATAGGGGACATGAATACGGTGGCCCTCGTGGGACTCAATGGGTCGATCGACTTCATGTGTTTCCCAGACTTTGATTCGCCGACAATTTTTGCCGCTCTACTGGATAAACATAAGGGCGGATTTTTCCAGATCACACCCCATCTGACTGAGCTCAAACACAAACAGATCTACCTTCCCGACACTAACGTGTTGATTACCCGTTTCTTGTCCAAAGATGGAGTGGCGGAGATAACGGATTTTATGCCTGTGGAAGGAGCCTACAAAGACAATGCTTTGATCCGCCGGGTAACCAGTGTTCGGGGGAATAATACCTTTCACCTCCACTGTGCTCCCCGTTTTAACTATGCGAAAAACCCCCACAATGCTGTGTATCAAGACGGCTCTATTCTTTTTGTTGATCAAGCTGATGAGAGTTTTGGCCTGCAGCTCAAAGGTTCTGTTCCGCTCAATATTTCAGAGGGCGATGGCTATGCTCGCTTTACTTTAAAACCAGGTGAATCGGCTGATTTCATACTTTGCCGCATGGGAGATATCACCCCAGGAAAGAATATTGATGAGATTGCCAGCACCAGCCTATCAGAGACCGTCCACTTTTGGAGAGGATGGATCGGTAGAAGCAAATACAAAGGTCGATGGCAAGAAGCTGTTAATCGTTCAGCTCTGATTCTTAAGTTGATGACATCCAAGAAGTATGGGTCGATAGTGGCCTCAGCGACTTTTGGGTTGCCCGAACAGGTTGGGGGTAGCAAAAACTGGGACTACCGTTACACCTGGATTCGTGATGCAGCATTCACACTCTATGGGTTGATCCGGCTCGGTTTCACTCGTGAGGCTGGAGAGTTTATCAAATGGATGGAGAATCTTTGTCCAGATGTGGGACGACCAGGCGAACTCGGATTGATGTATTCGATTGCTGGAAAAAAAGAGCTTACCGAATCGACACTTGATCATTTCGAAGGGTATAGAAATTCGAAACCCGTGCGCATAGGGAATAATGCCTACAAACAGCTCCAGCTCGATATCTACGGGGAGTTGATCGATTCGATCTATCTCTACAATAAATATGGAGAGGCGATCTCTTTTGATCTCTGGCATCAGCTGGTGGGTCAGGTGAATTGGCTCTGTGACAACTGGCAACAGCCCGATGAGGGGATTTGGGAGATGCGTGAAGGGCGCCAAGAGTTTTTATACTCCCGTATGATGACTTGGGTTGCTTTTGATCGGATGGTCCGGATGGCGAGATATCGCTCCCTTCCACTCCCTGACCGAATTAAACATGAAAGAGACAAAGTCCACCAATCGATTTTGACCGACTTCTGGAGCGATGAGAAACAGAGTTTTGTCCAATACAAAGGATCAGACAGAGTGGACGCCGCGCTGTTATTGATGCCGCTCACGCGCTTTATTGGTGCCAAAGATCCGCGCTGGCTCTCGACTCTGAGGCGTATTGAAAACGAGCTTGTCTCAGATTCATTAGTCTATAGATACAAGCCTCCGGGGAAAAAAAAGGAAGAGCTCTTTTCTGAGGGAACCTTCTCTTTGTGTAGTTTTTGGTATGCTGAGTGTCTCTCTAGAGCAGGGGAGTTGGAAAAGGCTCGATACTACTTCGAAAAGATGTTGGCCTATGCCAATCACGTTGGTCTCTACGCAGAGCAGCTGGGGGCTGAGGGAGAGCATCTCGGGAACTTTCCCCAGGCCTTTACTCACCTAGGACTGATCAGCGCCGCCTATAATCTCAATCAAAATCTCGAAAACGTTCGTAATAAACAAGTTTAGATGACGATCTTGCCGATTAGTTGTTCGGGCAAGAGCTTTTGTTTGGAAGCGATCATCTCCTTTATGGGGTCTAGCTGATCCCAGATGCCCCAAAGAATGGCCCCGCGCAAACAGTTATCCTTTAGATAGTAGATCGCCCCTTTGCGATATTGGTCGTGCCAATCTTCGACTATCTCCATGGAACCGTCGAGTTCCCCAACCGCTTCATAGCCTAGCTCGAAGAGATCAGAGTAAAAGTGGGGGAGGTAGTTGTACTTCTCTTGTTTCCCAGTCATATTTTTGCCAACACAAAAGCCCATGGAGTTGGCGCAATCTTCGTGTTCGATACGCACTCGCCTGTCGAGAGCGGGGGAGTAGAAGTTGGCGACGTCTCCGGCTGCATAGATATCGGGATGAGAGGTTTGAAGAAAGGGGTCGACAACGACGCCATTATCAATATTTAGCCCGCACTTCTCAGCCAGTTCAGTGTTTGGGTGAATGCCGATTCCGGCAATTACACCATCGGCAATCAGTTCTGTTCCATTGGTGGTGGTGATGAGGTATTGGTTACCTTTTTTGGTGATTGAGGTGGGCATTGAATTCGGGATGAGTTTGACCCCATTCTCCGTATAGTAAGCGTTGAGGAAATTGGCAAATCCTTTTGGATAGATCTTTGATCCTATGGAACGAGAGCGGAAGAGCATGGCGACATTTTTTCCGTTCATTGCCAGTGAAGCAGCTAACTCAGTGGCGATAAAGCCACTCCCGATAATGACAAAGCTCTCACCTCGGAGGTAGAGCTCGTGGAGACGATTGTAATCATCCAGTGTGCGGAAATAATTCACGTCAGGATCAGAGCACGAAAGACGGTTGGGAGAGCCTCCTGTAGCAAGAAGTAGTTTCTTGAAAGTGTAACTATTACCTTTGTTGTCGGTGACAGTCTTATTGTTGATGTCGATAGACTCGGCTCTCGTTTCGAGATGGAGAATGACCCCCTCTTCTTCCGTTTTGCGCCAGATGGAGTCGAATGACTCTCCTACCCAGAGTCCCTTAGATAGCAACGGGCGATTGTAGGGAGGGTAGCGATCATCGCTGATAATACCGATCTTTCCGGAAGCGTCTACAGATCGGATGCCTCGAACGGCAGCGTCGGCGGTCATCCCTCCGCCAATAATGAGGTAGGTATAGTCCATCATATCTTCATTTCTAAGGGGTCATGCGCGCAAAAGTTTTGCAGTTTTGCACGTCTGACCTTTTTTGGTTAAGGTTTTAAGAAGTTGTAGATCCAAGCAAAGACGAAAAAACCGACGAAACCAACAACAAAACCATATGCTAGGCCAATAAATGCACCAACAATAGAAAAATCAAATCCAGGATAGAGATCCATCCATTGTGCTAACCAAAACATGCCATATCCAGTGAACATAGATATCCATGTAATGATGAAAAGAGACAATCCTGAAAGAATTCCTCCAGCTAAACCAAGCTTTGTAGCGTTTAAATGAGCGCTCATAGTAACCCTCCGTAAAGTTAACATCCTTATTTATAATATACTTTATTTAGATTTATTATTATATAGCTCTCTGCTGTTTCCAAAAGTGTTTAATTGGCTAAGGTCTTTAATCTGCTGACAGTTAGCAGGTTAATAAAGCCTAGCTCAACCCAAAGAGATCACTGCTGCTCCAGAAAAACGTCCGTGACGGAGGTCGTCGAGCGCTTCGTTGGTCTTTTCTAGGGGATAGGCATGGATCTCGGTTTTGATGGGGATTTGTGGGGCTAGCTCAAAAAAATCGGCGCCATCTTGTCTGGTGAAATTGGCAACAGATCGGACCACTCTCTCTTCCCAGAGGATTTTATAGGGAAAGGAGGGGATATTGCTCATATGGATGCCCGCAGCTACGACAATCCCTCCTTTGTCAACAGCCCGGAGGGCTTGAGGAATGAGTGCTCCTACCGGAGCAAAGATAATGGCCGCATCTAGTTTAACTGGCGGAAGAGTCTCGCTCTCTCCGGCCCAGACGGCCCCCAACTTTTTGGCGAAGGCCTGCCCTTTTTCGTCTCCTTTTCGAGTAAAGGCGTAGACCTCACCACCTTGGTGGTTGACAATCTGTATGAGAATATGAGCCGAAGCACCAAAACCATAAAAACCGATTCTCTTTGCTCCCTCAGTCATGCGAAGAGCGCGAAAACCGATCAGTCCAGCACAGAGCAGGGGAGCTGCTTGTAGATCGTTATAATTATTCGGGATCGAGAAAGTGAAACGGCTATCGGCGATCGCATAGTCAGCCAATCCTCCGTCTATTTGATAGCCGGTGTAGAGGGCTTGGTCACAGAGATTTTCATGGCCAGATCGACAAAAGCCACACTTTCCGCAGCTTCTTCCAAGCCATGGGACACCAACACGATCTCCCACTTGAACCCCTTTCACACTTTGTCCGAGCTCTTCTATGACACCAACGATTTGGTGTCCAGGGATGAGAGGGAGTTTGGGATGGGGAAGCTCACCATCGACAATATGTAGGTCTGTTCGACAGAGACCGCAGGCGCCAACCTTGATGAGCACCTGTCCAGCTTTCGGCTGAGGTTTTTCCACTTCTTGAAGCTCAAGGGCTCTCTTGGCTTCCTTAAAAACCATCGCTCTCATTGTGAGGGTCGTGAACCGGATGAGTGCCCTGCTTCGATTTTCTTTTTAAGGTGAGGAGCCATGTGAAGACCATTTTTCTTATACCAAGCGATTGGATCGTTTTTGAGGAGGGTGATCATCTTGGGCAATGTTGTGTCGAGTCGGTATTGCGGTTCCCAATCGAGCACCTCTTTCGCTCTTCGGATGTCTAGATCATAGTGGTCATCAGCCAGGTCGATCATCCAAGGCTTAATAAATGGCTTTTCCATAAATGGGGTGTTGTTTTCAACCCATGAACCTAATTTGGCAATTGGTTTAGGCAGCGTATGGGTCGTTAAATCTTTGTCGAAAAGAAGTGAGCTGATTCTTTTTTGCATATAGTCATAACTAAAAACATCGGGTTCACCGATGAGCAGTGTAGTCTCCGCAGGAAGTTCTTTGCGTTTATTGACGGCGCTAGCAATTGCATCGACAAGATCGTTCATATGGACAAAAGATGTGCCGTGAGAGGCGTCTCCGGCAAAAACGTGGGCTTCCAGCTGCTCTTCGTAGATTCGTTGGATTTGGTTTGAGATCGGAATGGAGTGGCACTCATCGTCATAGACTCCAGAGATTCTGAGAACAACAGCAGGTATCTTGCCACGCTCTTCGTGGATGACCTTCTCGGTCTTCACTTTTGACTGTGGATAGGCCCATTTGGGCTGAATTGGCCAATCTTCGTTGATCTTCTGGCCTGGTTGGCATGGAGCATGGACCAACATCGTGCTGGAGAAAATAAACTGGTCCACTTCAAAACCCTGAAGGTATTTGAGCAGCCGCCTGGTTCCTTCTACCGTGATTTTGTCATAGAGCTCTAAATGCTCCTGAGAAAAGCTATAATAAGCCGCGAGGTGGATAACAGCAGAAATATGATTGCCATAGAAGTTGCGAATATGGGTAAACGCTTGGTGGACGCTTTCCTCAGACGAGAGATCGCAAGGAACTAGCTCTTCACTTGCGGAAGCATAGAACGCTTTAAGCAGTTCAAATCCCACCATATTAAAATCTTGGCCCAGCTTCTTGACGACAGCAGCTCCAATTCTTCCACAGGATCCGGTAACTAATATTAACCCTTTATTTGGATCTCTCATTGTTTTTCCTCATTTAACTATCTACAAATATATAACACTTTATTATAATTATAATAAAACAGTGTATATTCTGTTTAATAGTTTTTACAACCATTGATTATCAGTTAGTTATGGCGGAACCAATCATTAAAGCCCTCTTTTTAGACGTCGGTGGTGTTCTAATGACCAATGGGTGGGACCATTTATTACGTCGTCAGGTAGCAGAGAAGTTTGGAGTTGAAGTTGATGAGATGAGTGAGCGTCACCATCTGGTCTTCGACACCTATGAGACGGGGAAGTTGAGTTTTGATGAATATCTCAACCGCGTGGTTTTCTATAAACCTCGCACTTTTACCCTCGAGGAGTACAAAACCTACATCTTCGATGCGGTCAGGCCATTTCCTGAGATGCTGGAGTACGTAAAAAGTCTAAGAGCAAAGTATAATCTAAAGATCGGTATTGTCAGCAACGAGGGAAGAGAGCTTGCTGAAGATAGAATTCAGCGCTTTCGGCTCTCAGAATTTGTCGATTTTTTCGTTATTTCTTCCTTTGTTCATTTTCGCAAGCCTGATCCCGATATTTTTAAATTGGCCATTGATGTGGCACAAGTGGCTCCTTCGGAAATAGTCTATATTGAAAACACGCTGCTTTTGGTTGAAGTTGCCCAAGGGCTGGGCATTAACGGGGTCCACTACACTGCGTTCGAAGCGACTAAAAAAGCTCTTGAGCGATATTTTATTTAGACAAAAAAAACCCGGGCCGAAAAAGCCCGGGTTCAAATAGATTTAAGCGAAGAAAAATCCTTTATAGGTAAGGAAGAAACCGAAAACCAGGGCAATAATGCCGATGTAAACAGTTCCGTTCTTCGAACAAAGCTTTTCGTAAAACTTCTTCCCTGAGAATGGGAAAAAGAATCGCAGTATACCTTTAATTAATGCAAGCCATCCAATGATGGTGATGACCACCATCCAGTTGGATATCCATACATTGTGACTGAGCACGACAAGCAGGCCGATGATCACATTGATCACACCTGAAATCGTTAACAGAGCACTATTCTTAAAGAACTCAGCTACTGCTTTCCGGATAAAATCCCCTTGTGTAAGGTAGAAAAACCCGGAAATAATCAAATACAGACCAAAAAAACGGCCCAGAAAGATAGACAAAGTTATCATATTCTATGATCCTTTGGGGTTGGGTTTGTGAAAAATTAAATTAAATGGTATGGGACCAAGCCTGTCTGTTGGCTGATACTCTACTTCAACAAACATCTCCTGTTCATTTGTAGAGATCATATAGAGACACTCTTGGTGACAGATATATTCAATAACTTCGGAGGTTTTGATATACTGTTTTAGCTCAGGGCTGTCGATGATTGCCTTGAGCTCCTTCAGATTCTGATCTAATGGCGAAAGAAGCGCAAAAGCGCTTTGTGTTGCAAGAGCAAGTAATGCAATAATACACGTGAGTCGTTTCATATAATTCTCTCCTCTACTACAGCTTTATTAGTTATTCCATCTTTTTTCGCCACCTTTTTATAATACTATTTTTTTCAAAGGTTTAAGAGAGTTGTTGTTTAAAAAAAATATTTTATAGAGAATGGTGGTAGACGCATTTTGGAGAAAATTATGAGTTGGTTTAGACGTTCTGCGCTACTTTTCTGCGCTATCTTTATGGTTGTTAAATGTTTCGGGGCGAATGGCGTCGAAGCTGTTAAAGATGGACCAGTCCACGAGGCCTATCTGACAAGGGAGTTTGGGGAAATTATTCTCGATGCTATCCCGACAGAGCCTCCAAAAGAAATCAATGAACGCATTCCGGCTCAAACAGACCCACAAACACAATGGATCCCAGGTTATTGGGCCTTTTCGCAAGACCGGAATGACTATCTTTGGGTCAGTGGTGTTTGGAGAAAGCCTCCTCCAGGCCATCAATGGATTGGAGGTTATTGGAAAGGTTTTGATGAGGGTTCGGTCTGGATCCCCGGTTTCTGGAGCGAAATTCCAGAAACGCGCTTAGATTATATCGACCAACCTCCCCCTGATGCCATTGATGAGCAGGTATCGCCAGCACCTAGTCAGGACTATTTCTGGATCTCCGGGTATTGGTTCTGGGATTCCAGACAAGATGATTATATCTGGTATGGTGGAAAATGGGAGCTTTTTGATCAAAACTGGGTCTTTGTTCCCGCTCACTATATCTGGAGGGAGAAGGGATATGTCTTTGTTTCCAGCTATTGGGATTGGCCTCTAGAGATACGAGGGGTTATCTATTCTGCCGTGTACATCGATCCTATGGAGCGGCTGTCTATATATTATGAGCCCTTCTATGTTATCGATCCTTGTGTCTGCGTTCAGAACTATTATCCTAGGTGGCCTGACTATCTATTCCTCTATCATCACTACTTCCACTACCATCCAGAGTTTTGTAACTCGCTCGGAGTTGTACCTTCATGGTGGTGGTGGGATAGCTGGTGGGGTTTTGGGTGGCATGATACCTGGTGGCTCTTCTGGTGGTGGGGACATCCTGGATTCCCGCAGCCCTTCTGGCTCGAAGGGCGTTTTATAGCAATGATAGCGCCACCTCCAGGTTTTGTGCTCTCACTGCTCAGTCAAGCGCTACCTCCACCGTTCATTCTACCGGACAGTGTTGTGGGGCCAAATGAGCTTATTGGCGCTATCGGAGAAGTGACCGGCAATGATAATCCCATTATGCCTTCCGACAGGGACGAGGTTGAGGAGATTCAAGAAAGGGCAGAACCTGAGACCAAGCCGGATAGACCCTACTTGAAACCGACCGGGCCAGCTCCGGATAAAGTTACGCCAACTCCCTCTAAACCCTCGTTTGGGCCAGAGAATGGTGACCTAAAGAAACCGCCTCGGGTGGTTAAGCCGCCGACAAAACCGACAGTGCCTCCGCCGACGAGACCTAAACCACCGCGGAAACCCAAACCACCTATCCGACGGATTAAACCAAAACCTTCGAAACTCCCAACTTATGCGCCGCCAACGGCACGACCTACTCAACCAGCAAGACGTAGACCGCCCAGTCGTTCTCCGACCTACACACCGCCTTCTAGAACAACTCCGCCTACGTATCAACCGCCGACCATGACTCGTCCTTCGACGACCGCACCCAGTGAAGCGAAGCCCTCTCGTCCGAGGGGAAAGAGGCCTCGATGGGAAGAAGAAGAGGAGTTTAGGCCATCGGGTCGCATTCAGCCACGTGGCAGAATGCGACGAGTTCCCAGAACGTATACCCCAGGCGGGCGTTCTATGCGTTCGGTGCCACAAACGGCGCCTCCGTCTAAATCGACCGGCCCAGGGCTTAAGAGAGTTATGTAACAGGGATTATCCCTTGATGACAAGATGGGGGCGAAGACGAGCAACGATATTGGCGATATTGGCCTCTTGAGTGGCCTCCACAACTAGCTCGACGTCTTTGTAGGCATCGGGCATCTCTTCGGCAATCGTACGGAAGGAGCTGGCCATAACAGTCACTCCTTTCTTCTGCATATACTCCACCGGATTTTCCCCCTTCCAGCTCTTCATTGATTGGATGCGGCTCTTAGCTCGTCCAGCTCCATGACAGGAGCTGCACCAGGTCAGCTCATTGCCAGTACCTACCATCAGATAGCTGGCCCGCCCCATATCCCCGGGCACGATGACAGGTTGACCAGTCTTTTGAAAGATAGGCGCCAGCTCTTTGGCGCCCGGACCAAAGGCACGCGTTGCCCCTTTTCGATGGACACAGAGAGTCTGTTCTTTTCCTTCCACTTTGTAGCTCTCGAATTTGGCAATATTGTGACAGACGTCGTAAATAAGACGGATATGCGAGGGATCGATATCCAGCACCGAATGGAAGGCTCCACGTATCGAGTGGAGGATCTGCTGCCTGTTGTTGAAGGCGAAGTTGGCAGCCGCAGCCATCGCCGCAAAGTAGTGCCGACCCTCTTCGCTCTTGATGGGAGCTGCTACCAGTTGCTTGTCGGGTAGCCCCTCGGCAAATCCCTGCTTCACAAACGTGTTCAGCGTGTCCGTACAGACCTGATGACCAAAACCCCGAGAGCCCGAATGAACAAAGATATAAAGCTGTCCCTCTTCGATGCCCCAGACTTGGGCAATCTCAGGGAGGAGGATCTTTTGGATCTCTCCAATTTCCACAAAATGGTTGCCCGATCCAATAGAACCGAGTTGCTTTCTTCCGCGATCTCGGGCGCGATTTGAAACGGCGTCATATTCCGCACCGTCAATCCGCCCATTGCTCTCAATACGCTCCAAATCGATAGGATAACCATATCCTTCGTGTACCGACCAGCTAGCCCCCTGTTCCAGCAGTTTTTTGTAATCCGCATCAGATACTCCACCACCTCGATGGCCGTGACCCACACCCGAAGGGACTATCCGAAAAATCTCACTCAACAGTTCTTTCTGCTGCTTGGCGTCGAGATCTCTTAATTTGAAGGGAGCCACCGCCAGTCGAACCCCGCAGTTGATATCATATCCCACACCGCCAGGACTAATCACCCCTTCCTCGATATCCATTGCAGCGACGCCGCCGATGGGAAAGCCATAGCCCCAGTGAATGTCAGGCAGAGCAATGCTATAACCGACAATGCCCGGAAGGTGAGCCACATTGCGCACCTGTTCCAGAGGCCGTTCAATATCGACCGCCTCGATCAGCTCTTTTGAAGCAATAATAAGCCCCGGGACACGCATCCCACCCTCTTTGGGAAGAAGATAGGTGCATGGTCCGATCTCTTCCAGCTTATACATCGATAATCATCTCCCAACACATCGTCTGATCCTCTTCTTGCGTTATCTTTCCATGAAAACTCACCCCTTTGAAAGGAACACCTATCTCCTGATCTGCTTGGGTGACAATCGTATTGAGCTCCATCACGATCTCGTCGAGCGAGTTGAACGACACCTTTGACGAGAGAAAGGGAAGGATCGGGGGATAAGGAAATGCCATCGCTAGCTGAGCGTGCTGAAAAAGCTGCAGCAGACTTTCGCCTCGCACAATGAAGGCAATATCACCTGTGTGCTCTAGTTCATCGAACGGGGCTTTAAGACTGTATTTCCAAAGCGAGCGGTATTTGGAAAACCCCAAACTCTCAAAGAGGTGGATATCGGTTACCATAGCTGGCAGGGGAGTAAAGCTCTTTTCCCACTCTTTTGGAATAAAACTCCCACGAGAGAGTGTCACATGCGGACAGAACTCCCTCTTTTGTTTAGCGACAAAACCATTTTTCTCCAGCCACTCAAAGAAGTTTGCAAGGAAACTATCAAACTGGGAGCTCTCTTCCAACCACTGGATATTCCATGCAACTACTCGTGGATGACGCGGCGGCAAAAAAAGACATTGATCAAATTTACCCACAATTCCTACTTTGAAGTCAGGTTTAGGAAAGTCGAGAAGCAGCGTCATGATTTTTTCTTCCTCGACTTTTCCGAGAAAAGCGAGAGTCATGTGGCGCTCTGTCTCCTCGAGAATACGCCCACCAGGAAATTTCTCTGGCCATGGAGCGATGACATCTATGCCAAAAAAGAGTTGCATAACTATCTATTTAGCAGTTTAAGGAAAAAAAGAAATGGTAGAAAAAATCACGAAAGAGATTCAAGTCCAAGTTGGAGGGGTCAAACTCGGAGCTTATCTCCACATTCCTGAGCAAGCCAAAGGAATCGTCCTCTTTGCCCACGGAAGTGGGAGCAGTCGCCGATCCACCCGCAATCAATTTGTCGCCAAGTTTCTTCAAGATGCCAACATCGCCACCCTTTTGATGGATCTACTCACAACTGACGAAGAGAAGATCGATCTGGTGACCCAAGAGCTTCGGTTTGATATTCCCTTTCTTTCCGATCGACTGCTTGGAGCGACCGAATGG
>JAAKFT010000110.1 GCA_011064935.1 Chlamydiota bacterium
TTTTTGAAGTTCAAAAACCGGGGCGGTCAAGGTGTTTTTATAAAGCCCTTCCCTGGATTCTCCACAATCATTCCAAAAGCCATGAGTTTCGTTGTGCACTCCATAGACGTTGGCCCCAGCCATTTTAGCAAGATACAATCCGTTGTCAGCGGCTGTTGGCATTTTCGTTCCCATACCATTGACAAAGAGTATCCTTCCTCCTTCAAAATCGGACAACCCGAGTCCAAGCGAGGAGTTGACGTCGTAGCAGGAGGATTTGTTGGCGAAACGCTTTTCGTAATTATAATTATAGTGGGGTTTCCCAACATTCTTGCGAAAAGCATTCAAACTTCGATTTCTGAAATTGGAAAAGCTGCAGATCGTCCGCCAACTGTACAGGCCATAGAGGTCGAAATCACTCATCGGGCTGTTGTGAAGGTAGGCGTAGAGGTTGGGTCCATCGTCAAATCCCTGAGGATCGGGGGTGATCCACTTGCCCAGATGCGGACTATAATACCTGCGCCCGAAGTAGACAAACCCGGTCTCCTCATCCACTCTTTTGCTCGCAAACCTCCAGGGTGATAATTGCCCCTGGCTCACTTCTTCTCCAAATGCGGTATACTGGTAGCTCTCTACCACCTTTCCTCTCTCCAGCTCCTGCAAAGCCACAACACTACCGCGATGATCATGGATGGGCACGTAGCTCGAACTCCAGATCTCTATGAAACAGGCCGCTCCTATCTCTGCACCCAAACCTTCTCCTAGTACTCGGAGTTCACGAATCTTGGAACCTACCGTGGTTCCTATCTCATTCTCTCCATCCCAGAGGTAGGACAGCGCCTGACGTTGCCAGCATCCTTGGTAGATTTGCTTGGCTATTCTTCGGTGGAAGGGATCGTAGGTAAAGATGAGTGTAAACCAGGGGTGGGTGACTGAAACCAGTCGGTCGAGAGAGTCATAGGCATAGGTATACTTCCCGTCGGAGATGAGGTTGCCATTTAGATCGTAGCTATACTCCCTCTCTCCATCATGGGTGACCTGGCAGAGGGTGTTGACCGTGCAGCAGTGGTCATCTTTGGCTAGTCGATTGCTCAGGGAATCATACTGGTAGTTGTGGTCATTCTCAGTGAGCAGCTGATTGAGATCATCGTAGGTGTAACGCTCTTCTTGCTGGTTGTGGGCGTAGCAGCAGAGGTTACCGACGCTGTCATACGCATCGTCTGGAAACTCTGCGAGATAGCCAGGTGCTTGGTAGCTCTTCTGACGGGAGAGTTTGTCGTAGGTGATGGCTATCTGGCCAGCGGGCAATTTTATGAGTGTAGGCAGCCCTTCGAGATCTCTTTGGGCATAGGTGTAGCTCTTTTCTTTGCGTTGGACTCGGGCTAAATCGCCGCCCCGGTAGATGTAGTGGATTTGAGAATTATCGGGCAGGGTGATCTGTGTCCTACGCCCTTGGGGGTCGTAAGTATTGGAAAGGGTCAACTGGTTGGCTAGAGTCTCAGAGATGAGGTTGCCGTATCCATCGTAGCTGCGGGCAGTTGTTGTCTCGGAAATGGTGTCATAGACGGAGATGAGACGGTCGTTGCTATCGTAGGAATAGCGGTAATCGATGTCATCGGCATAGTAGCGAGTGAGCCTTCCAAGTTCATCATACTCATGGTGGATCTGGGTTTTATCCGGTTTGATGAGGGTTTGCAACCGGCTGCATGCATCGTAGGTGTACTGGGTCTCTTTTAGATCGGATTCCAGGAGTCTTTCTATTCGGTTGCCAGGGCCGTAGCTCGATTTGCGGGTAATCGTGTGGGAATAGTCGATCCCTTTGTAAATCTCTTGAGTAACTTCCAATGGATTGCCGCCAGGGTCATAAGTGGTGAGATCGCGATGAAGGGTGGAGCCGCTGGGGTTTTGTATGCTCTTTTCCACCACCCACCCTCGGGAGTTATGGTGCTGCAGGGTCCTGATTCCTTTGGGATCGGTTGTTGTAGTGGTGAGACCGTCTTGGTAGTCGTAGTCTATGGTTGTGATGGCTCCCAAGGGATCTATGATCTTGATGGGCTGGTTATGGTGGTCGTAGACAGTTTCTGCGACTCCTTTTGAGGTGATGAGATGGCTGCGATTGCCGGAAGAATCGTATTGATATTTTTCCTGGCGTAGAAGGGTCCCTTCAAGATCTTCGGTTCTTTTCTCTACGATTTGCCCGAGTAGATTATACTCTTCGATATGGGCAGTAGTGCCTTGCTGGGTTTTGCACAGCCGACCTTGGCTATCGTAGGTGTAACTGACATCTCTATCCAAGAGCTTCTCCCCGATCTTTCTGCCGACAAAGTCGTAGGTGTAATAGGTTGTCACTCCTTCGGAGTCGGTCTCTGAGAGTGTGGTGAAGGCTGCGTAGGCAGCAGTCTGTGATTTTAAAAGCTCCCCTGAGCTGCTGTAGATCTCTGTCTTGATGGGATTGTCGAAGATATCGGCGGTGAAGTGGGTAGTGGATCCATTTCGGTCGGCATGGGTTTTAAGCGTCCCTTTTGGAGTGTAGGTGTAGGTTTCGACACTGCCGTCGGGATGGGTCACTTTGGTGGGTTTGGAGTGATAGTTGTATTCCGAGAGGGTTTCAAAGCCGTTGCAATCGAGGGAACGGATGACGTTTCCTTGAATGTCATACTCTTTGCTCTCTTGAGCGCCATCGGGATGGATGATATGGGTGACCCTGCCTAGGGTGTCGTACTGGTAGCAGGTTTCGAAACCGCCCGGGTCTATCTGGGCGATGACTTTGCCAATGTTGTTGTAACGTTTGACGGTGGTAAGGCAACTGCCATCAACACATCGGATCTTTTCTCGGATGGGTCTGTTGGCTAGGTCATAATCGATGTGTTTGTGCATCCCCTCTCGGGGGCCATAGATGTCGATGAGGTTATTGCACTCATCGTAGTCGGAAGTAGTAATCTGCCCCAATCCGTCTGTCTGTGCCACCAAACGCTCTTTTGTGTCATATTGGTTGGTGAGGGTGTAGAGACACTGGTTGTCTGCATTGTAGTGGTCTTCCTCAGCGACTTGACCTGATGGATGGTATCTATAAACTACTTTGCTGAGAAGCTTCTCCTGGCCTTGATCGTCGAGGGTCTTTTCTTCGACGATTTCAGGAAGGCCAAAACAGGGATGGCTCTGTTTGGGGTGAATGGCGGTGATGCACCGGTAGGTAATCCCAGCTAGATCTTGGGGATGGTCTGAGCTACCATCATCGACGGTCTTCTGGATGCAAATGGCGCAATCATCGTAAGTGAAAAAACCTCTCCGTTTGATGATCTCGTTTTCGTAGACAAGTTCGGAAGCAAGAAGATTGGTTTCCGGCACGTAGCTGTAACGGACTGTTTTGCCAAAGCTGTCGGTTTCGGAGAGTGTGAGGTTAAAGCCATCATTGGAATAGGTGCGGTAAAAGGTGTAGCTCTCGTTCTCATCACCGAAGGTCTCTTCAAGGATGTTGCCTCTTTCATCATAGACATAACAGGTCTTGTGGCAAACTTTGCCCGTGCCGTCTTTGAGGGTTTGGCATTGCAGCCACCCTTTTCCGTCATAGGTGCTTTCTTGAGTAGAGTGGAGTGCATTATCGAGATATTTTTCGACTTGGGTAATCCGCTGTTTATCATCATAGCGGTAGAGGGTTTTAGCACCTTCACCATCGAAGACTTCTGTGGCATGGTCGTGATAAATAAAGCGGCCGACAGCAACCATTTCACCATTGGGGCCGCTGGGGGCTTTTTGCGCGGCAACCTTGCCTGAGGAATCATACTCGGTGACAAAGTTGCTATTCGTGCTGTTGTTGACCTGATTGAGTTTGTAATCGCTATAGCCTAGGTTGTAATGATCTCTGGGAGTAGAAACCGCTTGAAGCTGTGTGGGGGGGTATATCCACTGGTGCGGCTAAGCTGATAGGATGCACAGCGTCCATCTGAGCCTGTGACACTAAAACTCGCGACTTCTCCGATGTCTTCTTTGAGTTGGAGAGGGGCACGGCCACTGCCTATCGTGATGGTGGTGGTAATTCTCCAGGTGTATTGATCATAGTTAAAATTAACAGAGCTTAGAACTTTGCTTCTGTTGTGATTGTACGTAGTGATGGATTTTAGAAGGCAGGGCCGGGGAAAGTGTTTGTCCTCGCGCCAACGGTGGTAATCGTATTGGACAATGTTGCCATTTGGTTTGCGCTCAGTACGTATGGGAAGCGCATAAGGCGTCCAATTTAAAGGTGAGAGTCTAAGAGTGTAGTTGTTCTTAAGCTTCATCTTGAGATTGGTTTTATTCCACTTATGCATCGATGAGGAAAATGTGCGGATGGAACCGGTGCCGTCGACAATCTCGCCTAACCATACAAATCGCTCATCGTTTTTGGGATCATCAAGTTTCCAATAGCGGACCGAGGTGTTAAACGGATTGGTTTGGCCGCTGATTGCTCCGCTGCCAGCATTTGTATAGCCATCTTGGTTCTGAGGATCGAGGGTAAATTGGCTGACGGTTTTGCCATTTTTCAGCTTAATCTTGCTGGTGTGAGTGTAGCGGGTCATGCCGCCGCCAGCTTCTCCAACTGATGCGAAAGTAGGGAGATCGTACCCTCCAAGTTCGAAGTTGGCGACCAGAGTAGATTCGGGGTTCAGGCGCCAGGAGCCACAG
>JAAKFT010000111.1 GCA_011064935.1 Chlamydiota bacterium
GCTATGTTTGGAGAGTTCCCGGATCTGAGCACCCTTCTTGGAATCGATAAGCTCTAGAACGCGTCGATAGCGGCGGTCTGGGATATCATCCAACACCCAGACAGCTTCATCGGCAGGCATTTTATCAATAAGCTGTTTGATCTCTTCATCATTCAAAACGCGGAAGATCGCCCAACGGGTAGCAACATCGGTCTCGATCATAAAAGAGACTTTCGCTAGCATATTAGGGAGGTTTTCATAGAGAACGGGTCGCGCGTCTGGAGGAAGACGAGAAGCAGCATAGGCGAGGTCAATTGGGGTATACTCGCAGGCGATTTTGGCGATATCATGGACGTGGACTTTGAAAGTAACTTTGTGAAAAGCATCCTCAAGTCGTTCAGACAGCTCATCGTCAAGATGGCTGGTTTTTGACTCCATGAGATTACCAGCCCCTGGATGAGGCTGCTCATGCTCTTCATTATTTTCGTGTACCTCTACCACATTACCCTCTTCGAAATTCTAGAAATTCTTGAAAAGCTGTTGTCTGCCGAAGATCCTCGAGCCACTCATCACTCTCGATATCCTCAATAGCAGGAAGCGCAGCGCTGAGTTCAGCGCGCTTTAAATAATCCATCGCAACGTTATAGATCCCCGAAAGGGAGTAGAGACAAGCAAGATGATAGTTGGCCGGCCCGTTGCCTAGCTTGGCAGCCCGCATCAACCTGCTCTCTGCTTCTTTTCGCAGCTCCTGACCTTTCTCTGGGTGAACGGGATCAGAGATGAGCTCGGCCAAGTTTAGTAGAGTGTAGCCCCATTCACACCAGACAACATCATCATCATCCTGCTCTTGTCTCACAACAGCTTCAAAAAGATCTGCTGCATGATATAGGTTTTCCACATTGGACGTCAATTCCCCACGATGTGAATAGGCTAGAGCCAACTGATAACGAACCCTGCCGCTATTAGGTCTCTTTTCGTAAACGTGGCTAAGCATATGGATCGCCTTATCATAATAGAACTCATCACCCTTCTGGTCACCTAGAGCATCAAGAGCGGAGCCGTAGTTGAAAAGCCATCCTAGATCTTCTTTGATTGCAATCGCCTGCTTGAACTTCTCGATCGCTTTTCCGGCCTGCCCTTTCTCAATACTATCCAATTGCATCAGGGCTACTCCCCACTCATTCCAGAAGTGGCCCGAACGAGGAGTCAGCTCAACTGTTCTGGCAATAGCCTGCAGACCTTTTTGGATCAGTCCGCTATTTTTCTTGAGCACGCCCCAGAAGAGATAGCTCTGAAAGAGTCCATACCATGGGTAAGGCGAGGAGCTATTCTGCGCAATGGCTAATCGAAAACGATAGGCTGCCTGTTCGAAGTAGCTCGCCTCGGAAAAATAGAGACCAAAGGCGAGCGCTGAAAGGGCGGAAGCAAGGATGAGTTCACTATTTTCCGGGGCAATATCCAGAGCTGCTGAGATGCGCTCCTCACCCTCACGAAGAAGTTTGAGGTCTTCGATGAAAAGACCGAGAAATGTCATCCCTTGCCCGAGAAGCGCTGAAGTACGTAGTGGATCACACTCGCTGACCTTAGCTGAGGTCAACTTTTCAAGTGCTGTTTCGATAAAAGAGACGTTCTTCTGAATCCAGCCCAACCGAAGAAAAAATTCCCCCCAATCAAGCCAGAGCTCCGCCTGATCTGGGAGAGCAATAATGGCGTCCTGAAAGACCTTGTCCGCCTCCTCCTCTTCTCCCCTGCACTCGGCCAATTTTTGGACCGTTTTCGCGTAGAGCATCCATCCTCTTACATGGGTAGGACTCTGGTCTCCGTCGGGAGAGTAGGTTTCGGAAATCGCCCGTTTGAATTTCTTTGTCGCTTCCTCAAGAAAACAAGTCTCGCCATTGATAGTGCCCAGGGCCACCAGCGATTCACCATAGTCGATACGGAAACTGGGCTCAGAACAGCCCAAACTTGCCGCTTTTCTAAATTTCTCAATCCCCTTTTGGACATCCACAATCTCTTGAGAGTTCTTGCCTAGCTGAATCCACGCCTTCCCAAAGTCCCAATAGAGTTGCATAGTTAAAGAGGTTTCATCTTTTTCAGCAATCTGAGCCCCCCTCTCAAACTTTGTGAGAGCATTGACCAGATAGGTCTCATCGCCTATCGACTGACTTAAAGCCACCAAGATATTCCCCCAAAGATGCCACCAGAGGGGCTTTTTTTCGAAGAAAGTGTCATCGATCACTTCTGCGCGGGTAATTTTATCAAGGGCTAAGAGAAAAGAACGTCCTTTTTTGGCTTGAGCACTCTGAAGCAAACCTATCCGAAAGAGGAGCGCCGCCTCCCGGCAGATGAGCTCTGCACTCGAGGGAGCGAGTTCCTCGGCAAAAGAGAGGGAGTGTAATACCATTTCCTCTGATGGAGGACGAACTGAGTTGATCACAACCTTTTCGCACTCTTGGAGAATGAGGTTGGCTAATTCCACTCGATCCTCAGAATTTAGCGAACCGATCACATTTTCTCTATCAAACGACTCTTCTTTGATCAAAGAGTCTTTAAACTGAGTGCAGAGTCTATTCAAATTTTCCATAGCGAAAACTGTAACCTCACTGCCACTTTCCCTCAACGACTTTAAGCAACAACCTGTTTAGGAATTTTCTTTTCTAATTTACTAAGCTTTTCACTAACTCCAGCTACTACATTCATTATGAGTCTACGGTGATCAGCTAAAGGCTTCTGAACCTCTTCTTTGAGTATTCTCTGCAATTCTCTATATTCTTTGAGCAATTCGGAACTTAAATATGAGAGTGTGTTTATTAGCTTTGCTTGCTCTTGTGCAATAGCATGTTCCACCACTTTCTTTTTCGAGTCATCTTTGATTGACGCAGCTCTTTTCAATGCCTCCTCATACTCTTTTCTCTTCTTATCAATGATCTCGCTAGCGTCATACAAGCCCTTCAACTTACATTGCCTATCAACAGAATAATCCAATCCTATCCGCATAATGACAGAGGCACATTCACAAGCCTCCTGAACCTGTGCTGCAAACTGCTTCGCCCCAGCTTTGAGACGAGGACGGTGGCCCTGAGCGAGTCTTTCCAGCTCCAAAATATTTCCAAAGGCTGCTTCTTGGCTTGGCCAGATTTTATCTTGCTCCCCATCAATCTTTTTAACCTTTTCCAAAAGAGCGACGTACTCATCGTATTTAGCTTTCCACGCTTTGAAACCGTCTCTCTTGCGAGTATCACTTAGGTGTTTTTTAGCGGGATCCGCAGCCGACTTGACGTCTTTTATTTGTACTGGCCGAAAAGATTTAACAAAACCCATGCTCTGAATGAGCTCGATCAAGTCAATCTTTTTCCGAAGTTTGGATAACTCCTCATCAATCTCTCTGAGGCGCTGCTGATTTTCCAATTTGCTGGATAAAGGAGTACTCGGCCCCTTGTTTGCAGCTTCTAATCTCTCCTTTTCGCTCTGTAACCTTTGTTGGTCAGCATATAGTTGAGACACATCATCCATAGAATCTGGCGTCGACCAGAGCTCAGATTCGGAGTATTCCCTCAATCGCTGAAATAATCGAGCGCGCACCTGTTTAAGTTCTTTAGAGTAAGCATCAGGCTTTACTTCGCCTGCACGGGAGATATCGCGATACAATCCTCTATCAACCCACTGACGAAGCGTCTTAAATGGAATCCATTTGAACATTCTGCGCTTTCTCTTTAAGTGATCCGGAATAGTCCTACCAGCTTGAAGCGAGGCTTGTGTCCCTTGAGCACTATCAAGATGATATCTCTCTGTTAGACTTTTTAGTTCTTGAAGAGCTTCAGGGTGACCGGGAACGTTGCCAATTTCTGGATCGAGCTGGCGGTAGGAGTGTCTCTCCATTTTGAGAGCCAGTTTTTTGCGATCGACATTGGTAAAGTAGTTCTGAAAAATAACTCCAGAAGCCATGATAGCAATAATACCTACTGTGATGCCAATGGAGACTGCCGGGTAAGCAAAGAAAATAGATTCGACGATGAGTAAGACCGAAACAGCCAGCCACTCAACCCCTGCCTTGTGGAAGAAGTTGACCCTGTGGAGATGCTTATCAAGTTTTTTGAGCTGACTATTCACCTTCAACTCTTTCACATGGTGGCGGAGAGAGAGAGGGTCGGCGGGGAGTATTTGGGATTTAAGACCCGAGATCATCAGGCTCGCTCCCCGAGACAAACCTTCTCGAATGGCAGCCTTTTTTTCTTCACGAGTAAGAGATTCTTTCTTTGGCGTTGGATCAAACTCTTTTATGGCGTCGTAGAGCTTCTCCAATTCAGAACTCAAAGAATCACACTTTGTCTTCTTTTCACTTTCTAGCTCAGCTTTTCCTTCCTCCGCCTCCCAGAGTTTTTCTATATCCCCGACCATCTTTGTCACTGCTGCTTCTTCTGAAGAGAATTGCGCCGAAAAGTGCATGGCAAAGTAATAAAATTGAACAATTTTCTCCCATTTCTCTTCAGAAGCTGGACGATAACTCATAGGTACATTACCGTAAGCTAACCGAGCCCATGCGGGTCCCCACTTTCGACTGTAGTTGGCAATCAAACTCATGTCGGAGCGGATAGCTTCAGTCACTTCAGGTTCCTGTTCCAACCAGGCTGCGTCAACTTGAGCGTCAA
>JAAKFT010000112.1 GCA_011064935.1 Chlamydiota bacterium
GGGGATTACTATATCCACCCGCTCTCAAAAAATCGCTGGATTATGGACTAAATCCATCATGGTTCTGGTGATATTTTTGGCCATGGCAGCCATTTGGGGAACCTACTGGACAACGCTAATAGAAAAATAGAGAAACTATGCAAAGAAAAGAATAACTATTCAGAGGGCCCAGAGTGATGGTTATGTACAGGCTTTGAACCTAGAAATATTGGTATGAATATGTTTACAACAGGGTCCCGAATGAATAGTTATACAAATTTGGATACAATGAAAGGTGAATAGTTATAGAAAAGAGACTATTGTTGTAGGTGGAGGATTGGCTGGGTTGGCGGCAGCGATGCGGTTGGCGGAAAAGGGATGCAATGTCAAGTTGGTGTCAGTCACCAAATCCAAAAGAGCCCACTCCGTCTGTGCTCAAGGTGGAATTAACGCAGCACAGAATCTGAAAGAGGGGGAGGATGATTCTCCCTTGATCCATGCATACGATACGATCAAAGGTGGCGATTTCTTGGCCGATCAGCCGCCGATCGTGGAGATGTGTTTGGCAGCCCCTTCAATCATCCAGATGATGGATAGATATGGATGTCCGTTTAACCGCGCTCCAGATGGAAAGCTGGATGTCCGCCGTTTTGGGGGAACGCTTTATCACCGCACCGTTTTTTGTGGCGCCACGACCGGTCAACAGCTGCTCTACACCCTCGATGAACAGGTTCGTCGGCATGAAGTGCGTGGCCGCGTTGAGAGACTTGAGAACCATGAGTTTCTGCGGTTGGTGCGAGATGAGCAGGGGCGCTCGCGTGGGATTGTCTTGATGAACCTCTTCACTATGCAGCTTGAAGTGTTGAAAGCTGATGTGGTTGTAGTGGCCACAGGTGGACCCGGACTGATTTTCAAAAAATCGACCAATTCCACCTTCTGCACGGGTGCTGCAAATGGACGTCTCTACATGCAGGGCATGAAATATGCCAACGCCGAATTTATACAAATCCATCCAACAGCTATCCCTGGACAAGACAAATTGCGTCTCATTTCCGAAGCTGCTCGTGGCGAAGGAGGGCGTGTCTGGGTGACGGGCGACTCGGAAAAAACCATTGAAACGCCCGAAGGTAAGACCATGCCATGTGGCGAGACGGGAAAACCGTGGTATTTTCTCGAGGAGCTTTATCCTGCCTATGGCAATCTGGTCAGCCGTGATGTCGGCGCGCGGGCTATTTTGCAGGTCTGTGAGCTCGGACTCGGCGTGGATGGAGGTATGGCCGTCTATCTCGATGTGACCCATCTCCCAGAAGAAACGCTCCAAAAGCTCGAAGCTATATTGGACATCTATGTGAAGTTCAGTGGCGAAGATCCCCGAAAAGTGCCCATGAAAATCTTCCCTGCCGTCCACTACTCCATGGGAGGTGCTTGGGTCGATTGGCCAGCCGCCGATGATCCCGATAGAATGAGCCGATATCGACAGATGACTAATATCGAAGGATGTTTCAACTGTGGAGAGTCTGACTTCCAGTTCCATGGAGCCAACCGACTTGGCGCCAATTCTCTACTCTCGTGCATCTATTCAGGCCTGGTTGGCGGCGATGAAGCGGTCCGCTACATGGATACTCTTCCCCACTCCTTTGATGAGTGCTCTTCGGCTATCTATGATGATGCGCTAGCAATTGAAGAAACCTTCAAGAAAGAGCTTCTCGCACGCAACGGCAATGAAAATGTCTATCAGCTCCACGAAGAACTGGCTGATTGGATGATTCTCAACGTGACGGTTAAGCGGAACAATGTAGATCTCGCCAAAACTCTTGATAAAATCAAAGAGATTCGTGAGCGCTATCAAAACATTTCTCTGGATGATCACGGACCGCTAGTCAACCAGAGCCTTCAATTTGCCCACCAGTTTCAGTCGATGCTTGAGCTTGCTCTGGTGATTACTGAGGGCGCTCTGCTCCGTGATGAGTTTAGGGGCTCCCACTTCAAACCAGAATTTCCCAAGCGAGACGATGAAAAGTGGCTTAAAACCTCCATCGCGACTTATGATCCGGTGAAAAAGGAAGCTCAATTTAGCTACGTGCCTGTTGATATCAGACATGTTGAGCCCGAGGAAAGGGGTTATGCCACAGCCAAAACAGAAAAGCCGACCCTTAGAAACGTTCCTAATAATATCGAGTTACCCCTGTGAGAGTGATGGCAGAAAAATACATTCTTAGGATTTATCGAGGCGTTCCAGGAAAGCAATATTGGGAAGAGTTTGAGCTTGAATTGAGATCTGGCGAAAATGTCATCAGTGGATTGATGGAGATCCGTAAAAACCCCGTCAATCGAAAGGGGGAGAGGGTTGAGCCTGTGGTCTGGGAAGATGGCTGCCTCGAAGAGGTGTGCGGCTCATGCTCCATGCTCGTCAACGGCTATCCCCGGCAAGCTTGTACCGCTCTCATTGCCAATTATATCCGCGACACAGGAAAGAATCTTATCATCCTCGCCCCTTTTACCAAATTTCCACTCGTACGCGATCTTATTGTTGATCGCATCGTTATGTTTGAGAACCTGAAAAAAGTTCAGGGGTGGATCGAAGACGAAGGAAAAGGGTTTGGCCCCCTCGTCACTCAGAAAAAGCAGCAGTTGATGTACGTTCTCTCCACCTGCATGACCTGCGGTTGCTGTTCCGAATCCTGTCCACAAGTCAACAAACATTCCAAATTTATTGGCCCTGCTCCGGCGGCTCAGGTGCGTCTCTTCAATACCCATCCGACCGGTAAGAAAGATCGTCGCCACCGTTTGCGCCCTCTCATGGTGGATGGTGGAATCAGCGATTGTGGCAATGCCCAAAACTGCGTGGAAGTCTGTCCGAAGAATTTACCCCTCACCGAGAGTATCTCTGCGATTGGCCGGGATGTGACCTTGCAGGCCTTTCGGGATATTTTAGGCAAAGATGACTGAAAGTAAACACTCGTTACTCTTTTCCCTCCTTCTGATCAAGGCTCTCTTCATCTCGCTGATCATCGCCTATTACGTCATCGGCCTCTCACCTGACGAGGCACAGTACTGGACATGGAGCCAAGATCTAGCTTGGGGATACTACAGCAAACCTCCTGGGATTGCCTGGCAGATTTGGTTGACCACTTACTTTTTTGGCGATACCGTTTTAGGTATCAGGATAGGTGGGATCACCATCGCCTTTCTCCTCGCTCTCACTCTTCATCATCTTGCCTATGTGAGTGGCGCCAACTCTCGAAGCTCCTTCTGGGCAGGTATTGTCCTAGCCTTTTCTCCTCTCGGTATCTATCTCTCTTTGGCCGCCACAACTGATGGCGGTTCCATTCTTTTTCTTACTCTGGCCGTCATCACCATCGCACGGGGCCTTCGAAAAGAGGGAGGCCCCAACTATATCCATACAGGTCTTTGGGTGCTCCTTGGAGCCCTCTACAAATGGACCGCCTTTGTTTTCTGGCCCTTTCTCTTTCTTTTTCTCTTTTTCTACCCCAACTTAAGAAAAAAGAGCCTCTTTTTGGGCATAGCTATCTCTCTTTTGGCTCTTCTTCCCACACTCATTTGGAATATCTCTCATGACTTTGCCACCTTTAAACATGTTTATTACCATATAGGAGGCGTAGGAGATGGGAGCAACTTCTTCGATTTTTTAGGTGCTCAGATCGGACTGATCTCCCCCATCTATTTTATTCTTCTCGTGATCTCACTCTTCTATCTCTTCTGGAAAGTCAAAAAAAGCCCGCCTTCATTGATCTTTTGTGGTGCCTGGACCCTGGCCGTTGCTCTCTATTTCTTCCTCTCCCTCTTCAAGAAGGTGCAACCCAACTGGGCAGCCTACCTCTATCCTCCCGGCATTGCTGTCTTAGCCTGGTATGCTTGCGAAAAACTCCGTTCTGGAAGAGTTTGGCTCCAAATCGGAACCTGGTTTTCCATCGTATCGGTTCTTGGTGCCTTTGCCATTCCATGGATCCAATCTCACAATATCTTACCCAGTGCTCCTCTGCCCTATCGCGTCAATCCTTTTAGACAGAGTATGGGTTGGGACCGTCTCGGTCCGGCGCTTTCCGAAGCTGGTTACAAAAGTGAGACTGATTTTCTTTTCAGCGACAAATACCAGATGGCCTCCCTTCTCTCTTTCTACGGACCAGAACAAAAGAGAGCCTATTTTTTCAATCTAGGGCAATCGAGAAAGAACCAATTTTCCTACTGGCCTCAAATGGCTACCCAAGAAGTTGGAAAGAGTGGTTATTTTGCTATTTCGGAGAATGTGGAAGCCAAGGCGCTATCATGGTATGAGAGCCACTACATAGAGCGACTTTCTCCCTATTTTTCCACGGTTGAGTACGTCGGGGCCTATCCTCTCTTCGAGGCCTATGATAAGCCTGTGAAGCACCTCATGCTTTTCAAAGGTGTTGATTATAATGGAACCTTCCCCGAAGACTCCGAGAAGTGGTAAGGGCCCGTACAGAAATAATTTACGCATTTCTGCTAACACACCATCTTCATCTGCTTTGTTGCAAATTCTTGCAAACTAATAAGTTTACCTGCGAATTTGCGCCGCGCATCTGAAGCGCTGAGTTATCAG
>JAAKFT010000113.1 GCA_011064935.1 Chlamydiota bacterium
CGTCGATCGTCTCGCTGTCACCGTCATCCACGATGGCAAGCCTGTCTCTCTCAATGGCAACGAAATCGCCTGTGTGGCGCTCGAACATCTCTGCCGCTCCCTCGATGAGGCCAAGGAGATGCCTCCCAAACCGATGGCTGTCAAATCGATCGTCACTACTGAACTCTTCAAGGCGATTGCCACCCATCACAAAGTCTCCTGCCTCGACGTGCTGACCGGCTTCAAATATATCGGACAGAAGATCTCCCAATGGGATGAGGAGAAAGCAGCCAATGTACAGACCCACCATTTTATCTTTGGCGCCGAAGAGTCCTACGGCTTTCTTGTCGGCACCCACGTGCGTGACAAAGACGCTATTATCGCCTCCTGCCTGCTCAGCGACGCTGCTCTCCAGATGAAACGCCAAGGCAAGACCTTAGTCGATCTGCTCTACGAGATCTACCGCAAACATGGAATCTATCGTGAGAAATTACTCTCTCTGGTCTTTGAAGGGAAAGAGGGGTTCGATCTGATCCATCAAACCATGGCGAGGCTCTGTCAAAATCCTCCACTCGCGATCAACGGAGTGGTTGTCACCGCGATCGAGGACTACCTGAAGCGGACGGTCACCTTTCCTGAGAGTGGCAAGACCGAGCCGCTGCTTCTACCCAAGTCCGATGTGGTCCGTTTTTGGCTGGCCGATCATACCAAGATCGTGGTCCGTCCATCGGGGACAGAGCCTAAGATCAAGCTCTATTGCGGCACCTTTGAGAAACACTCTTTCACAGATAACCACGCCCTCGAGAAGGGGCTACTTCGCTGTGACAGAAAAGCCGAAGAGTATCTTCTCGTGACTAAGAAGCTTTTGGGATTGTGAAGCCTTAAAATCGAAACGATTATACTTCCAGTCGCCGCTTATAAGAGCGTGTTAATGGTTGCGATGATGGCGCTGATATCTTTTGGCATGACAAGGTTATTAGCAATGTCGCCAAGGCCATTCAAGTGGGCTGTCCATAGCTTTTGGAGCTTTTTTAAACCGCCTTCGTCAAATGCAATAGGTTGAAGAACCGTATCTCGATTTTGGAAAGTTTGCAAAAGGCTTTTTTGCAATTTCTTTGACTCGATGATCCTCTTCTCTCTCATAAGAAGAAATAGATCATGGTAATCTTTCATGCGGCTATTGGCTGCTCCTTTTGAAATAATCGTTTCCAACTTTTCGGCAAAGATCGCCTCAATGGGGTAGACAAGCAGAGAAATTTCATTTTCAAACATCGGTTGCCCTCGATATTGGAAAAGCTGCATATGCAGGGATTGAGGAGTAACGATGTCGCCCACACCAACATCAATATGGATTTTGTCTTTCATCTTCCCGAAAAGCACTGATAGGGTCGCTCGATACCCAGGATAATTCATATGCGGTTGCATGAGTGGTGATAATCCTTGGTATGTAAAAGAAAAGCCATCGGAGGTGAGGGTAGAGGCGATCTCTTCAAAGGCATCTTGGATTCCCTGTTCACTTGCCTGCATGCGGGTAAGAAGAAAATCGAGATCGGACGTTTCTCGACCGATTTTGAGAAGATAGGAAAGGAGAAATCCACCCTTGAAGATGAATTTTCCAGAAAGGGAAGAACGGACCAACCGAGCCAGGAATCTTTCAAGCAAGAGTTGCTTCCAGCAATGGTTGAATTGGATTTGTCTTTCTTTTGCAATAGCTTGGAGCCGATCCTTGAGTGCTTGTTCGTTCATGTGGTCACCGTAATGAGATAGGGATCAATATTTACTCGCAATTTCTTGGCATATGCCTGCAGTTTGATGAGATCGAGTTTTTGATCGCCAGGCTGAGCAAGGCTCATCTTCAAGGCTTTAATGGCCGTTTCACGACTAAGAAGGCGGAAGGCATCGATAATGGTGCGCTCACGATCGTAAATAGGGATAGATACTCCCTCTAACTCGATAGTGATTTTACCAAGATCCAAATTGCGGAAGCGGACGATTTTGAGGTGAGGCCCGCTTACAGCATCGGTGCCATGTCGAATGCCAATCCAATGTTGTCGAGGGATCTCATCGGTAAGCTTATAGACAGCCAGGGCGGAGAGGAGGCAAACGACCCCTCCACGAACCGCATAGACAGCCTCTATTAGGTCCCCCCACTGAAAGTCCAGGGAGGGGCTTTCAGAACTCTGGTACACCCCCCGGCTCAGTCGTTTGATCAGCCCTTTCTTCGCATAGTAACAGAGAAGAGCTGGATGTATTCCTAGCTCTTTAGCCTCCTTGGATGTGAACAAGGGTTTCTGGAGCAATTTTGTCAAATTATTAGTTAAGCGCTTTTTTGCCATCGAGAGTTATTTTAACATAATCGCCCAGAGATGTCAATTGGGCGTTTTTATTAAAACCGGCAAATGCACGGACGGTCCTTTCCTGAGAGTGGCAAGACCGAGCCCCTTCTTCTACCCAAATCCGATGTGGTCCGTTTTTGGCTAGCAGATCATACCACGCCCTCGAGAAGGGGCTACTTCGCTGTGACAGAAAAGCCGAAGAGTATCTGCTTGTGACTAAGAAGCTGCTAGGATTGTAGAGTTACCCTATTTTGTGGATCTATAGAAAACGCCCAACTTCCATTCCATTGGCATTGTAGAGGAGAGCCACTCTTCCTCTTGATTTAGACAATATCCAGCAAGGCGATGCAACGCACTGTAACATACCCAAAAAATTCTCGCCTGCTTGCTTGACCCGTCCCTGTAAAAGACTCTGAGCACCTAAAGTGGCTTGCCTCAACACAATATTGGGTATACCTGTAATCATGAGAGGAATTTTCACAAAGAAGGTTTGAACGCCAGGCACCCAATAAGATCTACGTAGCTGATAAATACGGCCGTTAAAATCTCGGTTATTCCGATCTACATCCCACCGAACCACACCTTTCTGGAGAAGCTCGCCAATGGCTTTAGGTACAAATATCGCCCCAATAGCTAACAGTGGTAAAACAACAGCTTCGACCAGAAGTGAGAGGTAGTCATTGAGTCCACTGACAAGCTTACCATCACGGTGAAAATCCAAAGTCAACACCCCAGAAACAATCGAGGAGGTCCCGCGAAGTGCTTGGCCACCAATCGTGCGGATGATGGTGAGTGCAAAATGAAGGGGCAGAGTAAGCCGAAACCAGACTCTACGTGCAAACAAAACACACTTTGAAGGTGTTTCATCACTTAAATCTGTAGTACGCTCTAAGTTACCATAATCTAGGGCCCTCAGGCTTCCATCCATAAACCTGTTTAGAGCATAAGCCCCATCAAGATGTAATCTCATAAATCTAACCTCACATAATTTTAACGATTAAGATCGTGTCAATATTTGTTATTTATTGCAAGGCGATTTTCATATTTGAATATACGCTTTTTGAAAATGGTGCTCTCAAAAGCGATAAACCATTTCAAGATCTTAGGTCAAAGGGTCTCAAAACTTCTATTGCCATGTGAATTGAAGAGACCTTCCTCATAGCTCATCCTATTCATTTTAGCAAAGGAGCTTAGATCCCACTTGATAAGGCTTGTAATAGCCGTGGGAAGGGTCATCAAACAATGTCTTCCGTTATCTGAAGTTTTGGAAATATCGAAGAGTAAAAGTGACTGTATGCAGTTAGTAGAGCTTGTTAAAAAACGATTTGGCACACTTGTGATTGCCCAGACGGTTCCTGTAATGAATGTGTTCCATCTATCACCTTTAAACTCATAATCGATATAATTCTCATGAGAATCTCGGTTGATAGTTCGATCTACACGATTGGAGTTATCATCTTTGTGTAGAAAAGCACTAACCGCGTGCGGCTTGACTATCGCCAGAATACCAAGTAGTGGTAAAACAACAGCTTCAACCACAAGAGAGAGATAATCAGTGAGTCCAAAGACTATTTTACCATCACTCTTAAAATCTAGGGTCAGCAGCCCAGCAACAATCATGCCGGTTCCTCGAAGCGCTTGACCACCGATGGTTCGAATGATGGTGAGCGCAAAATGAAGGGGCAAAGTAAGCCGAATATAAGTGTGTTTTGCTACAAACTCCAGTTTTTCTACAAAAATTGTACCTAGCGGCACACTGCCCAAGCTTAAACTCTTGGGCAATGCCGCACAACGACCCTTCATCAGTTCATTGAGAGAATTAGTTCCATCTAAATGTAATCTCAATACTTCTAACCTCAAGTAAGTGGTTAACCATTAAGATTATATCAATATTTATTTTTCATTGCAAGGAGATTTTCCAATCCAGATCGGCTTTCGGTCGAGGGTAGAGAGCAGCCTATCGAGGGAGCGGAGGTCACGCTGAGTGATGAGGGTGATTGAGACCCCTGAGCGGCCCTGACGGCCTGTGCGGCCTGAGCGGTGGAGGTAGGTCTCCTGATCGCGAGGGAGGTGAAAGTGGATCACGTGGGTCACCCCAGAGAAATCTAGCCCCCGCGCTGCAATGTCAGTTGCCACGAGGTAGCGAATCCTTTTTTTATAAAATTTATTTGTCACGACAGAACGGGCCGACTGGGG